>NZ_JAKEVM010000087.1 GCF_022398475.1 Pseudoalteromonas shioyasakiensis
GTTCGGGTTGTCATGCCAATGGCACTGCCCGGTAGCTACGTTCGGAACTGATAAGCGCTGAAAGCATCTAAGCGCGAAGCAGGCCTCGAGATGAGTTCTCACTAGACTTTTAAAGTCTCTGAAGGGCCGTTGAAGACTACAACGTTGATAGGCAGGATGTGGAAGTGGTGYGAGCCATTAAGCTAACCTGTACTAATTACCCGTGAGGCTTAACCATACAACGCCAAACGCGTTTTATGACAGCGTAACAGACAGAAGTTAAGWYACTAAAGTAGACATTTACTTRATATCAGAATTCCAGATTTATTAATTTGCTCARAWGAGCGAATTAAACCAAATTTGCTTGGTGACAATAGCGTTTTGGACCCACCTGACCCCATGCCGAACTCAGTAGTGAAACGAAACAGCGCCGATGATAGTGTAGCAGCTGCTATGTGAAAGTAGGTCATCGCCAGGCTCCAAATAAGAGAAAGCCCGATTCGAAAGAGTCGGGCTTTTTTGCGTATGGAGCTTTCAGCTATCAGCTGTCAGCCGTCAGTTGAAATGTGGGGTTGTTTAGTGCAGAGTCACCCTCAGCAACAAACCCCGTAGGAGGCACTTCAGTGCCGAATTCAGACCATAAAAACACATTCATGGCAAAGCCATTCCTACGAGTACACTTTGCCTAGAGCCTAGAGCCTAGAGCCTAGAGCCTAGAGCCTAGAGCCTAGAGCCTAGAGCCTAGAGCCTAGAGCCTAGAGCCTCCGTCAGAGGGAGACGCAGCACCAAACACCTCCACCTCGCGGCTGATCGCTGACGGCTGAAAGCTGATAGCTCTGTGATGTTTTTGTTTTCGCTCCGCTATACCCAACTACGCCAGACCTTAAAACTTTCCCCTCGCTAACTTTCCCCTCGCTAACTCCCAACTTGTAACTCACGAACTTGCTCAGCTACTGTTCATTAAATTAACTTTGCTTTGTTTATGGCTTTGATTTAGGATCAAATCAGTTTAAAAGCAAGAACTAATGGCCTGTGTCTAGATTACTTATTTGTTTATTATTATTATTTTCGAGTGCTTCAACTTTCGCTGTTGAGGTGACTAATTTATATCAAGATACTCTTAAAGTTGCAGACAAATCACGTGATGCTCGTTTGGCAGCAAGCCGTGAAGCACTGCTAAATGTGCTGGTGAAAGTGAGTGGTGATACAAGCGCAGATCAAAACCCTGTTGCTAAACAGCGCACGCGTGACATTTCAGATTACATGCTCAAATTCGAATATGACGAAAAAGCTGATGGCAGTTTAAATCTGGTTGTTAAGTTTGAAGCCAATAAGATTAATGCATTAATCAAAGATCTTGGCTTGCCATTGTGGGGGACACGTCGTCCTTTAGTGGCTATCTGGTTAGGCATTGAAGATAACTGGCGCCGTGAACTGGTGACTCAAGAGTCTTATCCGCAGCTTGAACAGCTTATATACGACAAAGCAGGTCGTCGTGGTTTACCTGTGGTTGTGCCATTACTTGATTTACAAGACCGCGCTATTGTTGGCATACCAGAAGTATGGGGTAATTTCTCTGAACCCGTAGAGCGGGCATCGAGTCGTTATAGTGCAGAGCGCAGTATTACTGCAAGAATGTATCAACAAGCTGATTCAGAAACCTGGATCCTAGATTGGCGTTTCACTAATGCAGAATTATTCGATACTAATCGCTTGATGGGTGATAAGCAGCAAATTGTTGCAGATATGATTGACAGTTTGGCGGGTGGTTTAGCAGCAGAATATGCCATTGATCCAACAATGATTGGCCAACTTGCAACAGCAACTTTCTATCTTAAAGGTATTAATAACTTTGTTGATATTGAATTTGCTAAACGCCGTTTAGAGAGCTTAAGTGTTGTTACTCGCGCTGTGATATCTGTACGTACGCCTGATACCGTACAATTTATAGTTAATCATACTGGCAGCATGAACGACTTTAGAAAAGCGTTAGAACTTGATAGTGCCTTTAAAGCCTATCAAGACCCGAGAGATTTTTATCAAGTGGTGAATAGCGACGAACTTGAATATCAGTGGCAGGGGCTTTAATCGCAGTGCAAGAACCAATGCAAATGGCATTGCCAGTTACTTTGCCTGATGATGAAACATTTACTTCTTATTTTGGTGGCGAAAACTCTCTTGAAGTGAGTCATCTTAAAGATGCGTTCACAAAGCTCAGTAATAAATTTCAATATACCTACTTATGCGGTTTAGGTGATTCTGGTAAATCCCACCTATTGTACGCGACCTGTATTCATGCCCAAGAGCGTGGTTTATCAACCATGTTACTTTCAATGCGTGAAGTGATTGATTATGGTCCTGTTGTGCTTGAAGGTCTGGAAAATCTTGATGTGTTATGTATCGATGACGTGCACTTAGTGGCAGGCAACGATGCATGGGAGAAAGGATTATTTAACTTTTTTAATCGCTTTAATGAGCCGGGTAAATACCTTGTGGTCACAGCTGATTTATTACCTGACATGCTGCATATCAATCTTCCTGATTTAGTATCGCGTTTGAAGTGGGGCACAACATTACAAATTCGCTCAATGAGCGATGATGATAAAGCGGAAGCCCTCGTACGCCGTGCTCATATGCGCGGCCTTGAACTAACTGATGAATGTGCGCGCTTTTTATTAACGCGATTAAGCCGCGATATGCGTGCATTATTAGACGTTTTAGACAAACTTGACCATGCCTCAATGGCTGCACAAAGAAAATTAACAATTCCTTTTATAAAATCAACGTTAAAGCTTTAGTAGGGCTAGAATCTAGTCCTTGCTTTCAGTTATCATTAGCTATTACAAAAATCCTTCTGTGAAAGACCAGGTACTCAATGAACTTAGAAAATATTTTAGCGCAAGCACTTGAGGCAGTTGCCAGTGCGAATGAAATCGCGCAACTAGAAGATATCAGGGTTAATTACCTTGGTAAAAAAGGTGAAATCACCAGCTTACTTAAAACGCTAGGCAAAATTGCCCCTGAAGAGCGTAAAGAAGCGGGTCAAGTGATTAACCAAGCAAAACAAGAAGTACAAACAGCCATTAACGAAAAGCGTGAGTTACTAGCAAGTAAGGCTCTTGAAGAGAAACTAGCTGCAGAAACGATCGACGTAACTTTACCGGGTCGTGTTATGCCAACAGGTGGCTTACACCCAGTAACTCGTACTATTGAACGTATTGAAAGCTTTTTTGGTGAGTTAGGTTTTGCGGTTAAATCAGGTCCTGAAGTTGAAGATGATTTTCATAACTTCGATGCGCTAAATATTCCTGAGCACCACCCAGCGCGAGCTGATCACGATACTTTCTATTTCAACCCTAAGCTTGTGTTACGTACACAAACTAGTGGCGTACAAATCCGTACTATGGAAACTGAGCAGCCACCACTACGTATCATTTCACCAGGTCGTGTTTATCGTAACGATTATGACCAAACACACACGCCAATGTTCCACCAAGTGGAAGGCTTAATGGTTGATACAGATGTAAGCTTCACTGAGTTAAAAGGTATTCTGCACGACTTCTTACGTAACTTCTTTGAAGAAGATATGGAAATTCGTTTCCGTCCTTCTTACTTCCCATTTACTGAACCATCAGCTGAGGTTGATGTTATGGGTAAAAACGGCAAGTGGTTAGAGGTATTAGGCTGTGGCATGGTTCACCCTAACGTTCTTAAATCAGTGGGTATTGATCCAGAAAAATACACAGGCTTCGCATTCGGTATGGGTGTAGAGCGCTTGACTATGTTGCGTTACGGCGTAAACGACTTACGTGCATTTTTCGAAAACGATTTAAAATTCCTAAACCAGTTCCGTTAAGAGTGAAGATATAAAATGAAATTTAGTGAAAAGTGGTTAAGAGAGTGGGTTAACCCAGCAATCGACACACAGGCTCTTTCGGAACAGTTATCAATGGCTGGTCTTGAAGTTGACGGTGTTGAGCCTGCAGCAGCAGAGTTCACTGGCGTTGTTGTTGGTGAAGTTGTTGAGTGTGGTCAACACCCAGATGCTGATAAATTACGTGTAACTAAAGTAAACGTAGGTGGTGATGAGCTACTTGATATCGTGTGTGGTGCACCTAACTGTCGTCAAGGCTTAAAAGTAGCTGTTGCGACAGTTGGCGCTGTATTACCTGGCGACTTCAAAATTAAAAAAGCCAAACTTCGTGGTCAACCTTCACACGGTATGCTGTGCGCATTCGTTGAGTTAGGTATCAGCGAAGAAGGTGATGGCATCATGGAATTACCAAGTGATGCACCAATCGGTACAGATTTACGTGAGTACTTAAGCCTAGACGACAACATTATTGATGTTGACTTAACACCTAACCGTGGTGATTGCCTAGGTATTAAAGGCCTAGCGCGTGAAGTAGGCGTACTTAACAGTGTTGATGTAAACACACTTGAAATCGCACCAGTTGCTGCAACGATTGATGACAAAGTATCGATTGAGCTTGTGAATGATGAAGCGTGTCCTCGTTATTTAGGCCGTGTAATTAAAGGTATTAACCTTGATGCAGAAACACCACTTTGGATGGTAGAGAAGCTTCGTCGCAGTGGTATTCGCTCAATCGACCCTGTTGTTGATGTAACAAACTACGTGTTATTAGAGCTAGGTCACCCAATGCACGCATTTGATTTAAATGCGATTGAAGGTGGTATTAAAGTACGTAGCGCAAACGCGGGTGAAGAGTTAGTTCTGTTAGATGGCAACACAGCTAAACTAAACGAGTCTACGCTTGTTATTGCTGATCACAACAAAGCGCTTGCTATTGCAGGTATTTTTGGTGGTGAAAAATCAGGTGTAACTGAAGCAACATCAGATATTTTATTAGAAAGTGCGTTCTTTAACCCTGTCGCTATTGCTGGTCAAGCACGTAGCTACGGTTTACACACTGATGCGTCACACCGTTACGAGCGTGGTGTCGATTTTGCACTGCAAAAAGATGCAATGGAACGTGCGACAGCATTACTTCTTGAGATTGTTGGCGGTGAAGCAGGCCCAGTTGTTGAAGCAGTCGCAACTGACAAATTACCAAAAGTAACAGAAGTACGTTTACGTCGAGAGCGTTTAGACCGTGTTATTGGCCACCACATTGATGATGCAAAAGTAACTGACATCCTAACGCGTTTAGGTTTAGACGTGAAAATTGTTGATGGTGTATGGAGTGCTGACGTACCTAGCTATCGCTTTGATATTCGTATCGAAGAAGATTTAATTGAAGAAGTTGCGCGTGTTTACGGCTATAACAGTATTCCTAACGTTGCACCAACTGCTAAATTAAAAATGACTAACCATGACGAGTCACATGTTGCGGTTACTAAATTCCGCAATACGCTTGTTACTCGTGGTTACCAAGAAGCAATTACTTACAGCTTCGTTGATCCAAAAGCACAAGCAATTTTACACCCGCAAAGTGATGCGCTTGTATTGCCACACCCAATTTCGGTTGAAATGTCGGCAATGCGCGTGAGCTTGATGCCGGGTCTATTAGCGTCTCTAGTTTATAATCAAAACCGTCAGCAACCACGTGTACGCTTATTTGAGCACGGCTTAAAATTCTTACGTGACGAAAATGCTGAAAACGGTGTAAACCAAGTTGCTGTCATTGGTGGTGTAATCTCAGGTCTTGCACACGGTGAACATTGGGTTCAAGAGAAGCGTAGCGTTGATTTCTATGATTTAAAAGGTGATGTTGAAGCACTTTTAACGATTAGCAATGATTCATCACGTTTTGAGATAAAAGCAGAGCAGTCTGATGGCTTACACCCAGGCCAATCAGCCGTTATTTATGTTGATGGTAAAAAAGTAGGTTTCTTTGGTGCAGTGCACCCACAGGTGCAAAAGTCACTAGATATCAACAACACAACATTTGTGTTTGAAATCGAAATGTCTGCACTAGAAAAAAGAAAATTACCAGAAGCAGTGGCAGTGTCGAAATTCCCGTCAAACCGCCGTGATATCGCGATTTTAGTGGAAGATCACGTAAAATCTGGCGATATTTTAAATGTCATAGAAAAAGTTGGCGGAAATCAATTGGTTGACCTAAACTTATTCGATGTGTATAAGGGCAAAGGTATTGAGCCAAATTATAAGAGTTTGGCGATTGCTCTAACACTGCAAGCGGTTGATAGAACGCTCGAAGAGAAAGATATCAATCAAGTAGTTGATAATGTGGTGGCCGCACTGGCCGAACAATTTAACGCATCGTTGAGGGACTAGATATGGCGCTTACTAAAGCCGACATAGCTGAACACCTATTTGAAAAACTCGGGATCAATAAAAAAGATGCCAAAGATTTAGTTGAAGCGTTTTTTGAAGAAATCCGCTCAGCGCTAGAAAAAGGCGAGCAGGTTAAGCTCTCTGGATTTGGTAACTTTGATCTTCGAGACAAGAAAGAACGTCCAGGCCGCAATCCGAAAACAGGTGAAGATATTCCTATTTCGGCGCGCAGAGTTGTGACTTTTAGACCAGGTCAAAAGCTAAAAACTCGTGTAGAAGTTGGCACAAGCAAAGCAAAATAAGAAAAGGCAGCGTTAGCTGCCTTTTTTATTTGTCTGAGCACTGCACATTAGCGAGTTGGAATTATCAAAACCCGCGTGGTGATACGAAGCTTCCTTCTTGGATACTGTCGTAGGTTTTTTGTGCTAAATCATCTAAGCTGTCTAGGCTTTTTCCTGCGGCAGCGAGTTGATGCTCAATAGGTAAAATATCGACATCTTCATACCCTGATAATTGTGCTACACGTGCAAAGGTGTAGGCATGTTTATACTTTTCGTGTTTGTAGAATAAGCTCACAAGAGTAGGGTAGATCTCAGGATTGGGTGCTTCACCTGCTTTATTTAACTCTAGCGTTTTGTAGAGCAAATCAATGGTTTTTTCATCATCAAACTTCACGTAGTAGCTTGCCAAGAAAAACTGCATTTCGGCATCTTCAGTCACCCGTTTATCTTGCTTTTCTTCCAGGGCGAGCAATTTAGTTAACGCAGATTGGTCGTTATTACGCGACCAATGGTAATACAATAAACCTGGGTGGTCAGTATTTTTGGTATCTTGAAAAATTCGAGTCATTTCTTTGATGCTTGTTAAATGACCTTCAACACGAGACGTGGTTTTTTCTTTTAGTTTTATGTGCTCAATCTTGGCGGCAAGCGATACACATTGATCGTATTTCTCAAAGTCTTTTAATAACTGGTATTTGTTTTCGTCTGTTGGTGACTTATATTCAACATAACGTTGAATGATGACCTCGGCACGTTGCTCTTTACAGTGACTGTCTTTATTTAAATCACTGCAGAAGCCAGGTGTTTCGTCGCACACTTTCGCTAGTGTAAGCGGATCTTCACAGCCTGCTAATGCCAATAAACCAAGCAACACGCTTGCTCTTAATAACATTCCTTAACCTCTACTTAATTTGTACTACTTTATTCTAGCGCAATGATTTGTTCTGTAACAGTGGAGAATCGTTCGAGTTTAAATTAGAATACCCCTGCCTGAGATGTGTTGCTCTCAAATCACAACACATTTTTTAAGGCTATCCGTTCAAAATTGTTTAATTAGGTAAAAAAAATGACCTCATCTCACGAGTTAGAATACACAAGCAGCTGGCAAGAACGTCAAGATTACGCAGAAAGTATGCAACCTATCATTGGTAGACTTTACCGTAATCGTGGTATCGAAATCGCTGTATATGGCCGTCCTCTCGTTAATGCCAGTACAATCGATATCATCAAAGCACACAAAACAGTTGCTCAGTTTGAAGGTACAAAACTACGTTTACGTGAAAGCTTCCCTTTCTTAGAAGCAATTAGCAAAATGGACTTAAACTCAGCACGTATCGATATTGGTAAACTAGCGTATGGTTATTTGTTTAACGATGCTGCGAAAGGTCGCTCAGTTGAAGAATACTTAACTGACGAACTAGCAGAAATCGCAAACTCAGAGCGCAAAGAGCCACGTGATGTTGTGTTATACGGTTTCGGTCGTATCGGTCGTTTATTAGCTCGTCTATTAATCGAAAAGTCAGGTCCTTATGCAGACCTACGTTTACGTGCAATCGTTGTACGAGGCGGTAAAGACGGCGACTTAGAAAAGCGTGCAAGCTTACTTCGCCGTGACTCTATCCACGGTCCATTCAATGGCTCAATCACAATTGATAAAGAGCGCAATGCAATTAAAGCTAACGGTAGCTACATTCAAGTTATCTATGCTAATTCTCCTAGCGAAGTTGATTACACAGCTTACGGCATCGAGAACGCACTTGTTGTTGATAACACAGGTATCTGGAAAGACGAAGCAGGCCTTGGCCAGCACTTAGAAGCAAAAGGCGCAGCAAAAGTATTATTAACTGCACCAGCTAAAGGTAACATCAAAAACATCGTATACGGTGTAAACAACCAAGATATCAAATCTGAAGATAAGATTGTCTGTGCAGCAAGCTGTACAACCAATGCTATTACCCCTACGTTAAAAGCACTTAACGATAAGTTTGGTATCAAAAACGGTCACGTTGAAACAGTTCACTCTTACACAAATGACCAAAACTTAATTGATAACTACCACAAAGCTGAGCGTCGTGGCCGTGCTGCTGCACTTAACATGGTTATCACTTCAACAGGTGCTGCAAAAGCGGTTTCTAAAGCTTTACCTGAGCTTGAAGGTAAACTAACTGGTAACGCTATCCGTGTTCCTACGCCAAACGTATCAATGGCTATCTTGAACTTAAATCTTGAAAAAGGTACAACTGTTGAAGAACTAAATGCGTTCTTACGTGAAACAGCACTTCATTCAGACCTTCGTGATCAAATCGATTACACAGCGTCTACTGAAATCGTATCGACTGACTTAGTAGGTAGCCGTTACGCAGGTGTTGTTGATTCACAAGCGACAATCGTAGATGACAACCGCGTTGTACTTTACGTTTGGTACGATAATGAGTTCGGTTATAGCTGTCAGGTAGTACGCTGTATGCGTGATATGGCTGAAGTAACTTTCCCAAGCTTACCTCGCTAATACCTAAGTTATAAAGAATCTAGAAGCCAGCATTATGCTGGCTTTTTTAGTCGTGAAAGTTTTTGCAAATTTTCAGCATGTGATAGGCTGTTAAGGGTCTACACCATATTACTAACAAAACGTTCTAACTACAGAGCGTTGACTTAATTCTTAACTAACAAGCGAATAGCTAAGAATTATTTTTAACCAATAGGTTTATAGAATGAAAATCACCAGCAATTTTGACAGTGGTAACATCAAGGTTATTGAAGCCGTTGATCCACTGAATATTCAATTAGAAATCAATAAAGACAATCAGTCTGATTTTTTCCAGTGGTTTCACTTTCGTCTTGAAACAACTGCGTTTCAAAACCATAAATTACACATTAATAACCTAGAGAACTCAGCATACCCTGATGGCTGGGAAGGTTATCATGCGGTTGCATCATACGACCGTCAAACTTGGTTCCGTGTACCATCAGAGTACGCAAACGGCACACTATCATTTGAAGTAGAGCCTGAGTGTAGCAGCATGTACTTTGCTTACTTTGCGCCATACAGCTATGACCGCCACTTAGATTTACTTGCATGGGCACAAAGCCAGCATGCTTGTGAATTAGAAACATTAGGCGAAACCCTTGATGGCCGTGACATGAGTGTTTTACGAGTGGGTATTCCTAGCAGTGAGAAGAAAAAAATCTGGATCACGGCGCGCCAGCACCCAGGCGAAACTATGGCTGAGTGGTACGTTGAAGGTTTACTTCATAAATTACTTGATGATGAAGACCCACATGCAGCGGCACTATTATCAAAAGCGGTATTCTACATCGTGCCAAATATGAACCCAGATGGCAGTGTGCGTGGTCACCTACGTACTAACGCTAAAGGCGTTAACTTGAACCGTGAATGGCAAACACCGAGCATGGAAAATAGCCCTGAAGTTTTCTTAGTGCTTAACAAAATGCGTGAAACGGGCCTTGATATGCACTTAGATATTCATGGTGACGAAGCAATTCCTTTTAACTTTGTTGCGGGTAGTGAAGGTATCCCAGGCTACGATGATCGCTTAAAAGAGTTAGAAGATAGCTTTAAAGCTGCGCTTTTAACTGTGACGCCTGAGTTCCAAGACGAACATGGTTATCCAAAAGATGAGCCGGGCCAGGCTAACCTAACTGTCGGTTCTTCTGCTGTCGCGCATGAATTTAATGCATTAGCTTACACGGTAGAGATGCCATTTAAAGATAACGATGATTTACCAGATCCAGATTACGGCTGGTCAGATCGTCGCTCGTATCAATTTGGTCAAGATACGTTAGCGGCTATTGTTAACGTGGTTGATAAATTAAGATAACGAACCTTACGGGCATCAGCAAAACTGATGCCCGTAATTATATCTGTTGACTGAAAAATAACGGTGTAGAGCAGGATGCATCAAATGTAAACGAGGTAGGTACATTTAGCATATTGAAAATTAACTGTTAACAAACTTGGTGGGTTTAAGTTAATATTCAATATGTTCAGCTGTGAAGTAACAAAATCTCATTTTTATTTCTCACAGTCATCGTGTCGCGCATTCTCACAAGCTCACGCTGAGTATCGTAACTAACAATAAAAAATATAATCATAGAGGATATCCATGGAAGCTTTAGTAAGCGCCGTTAATGACATAATTTGGAGTAGTGCACTCATTTATTTATGTCTAGGTGCAGGTCTGTTTTATTCCGTTTTAACCCGATTCGCACAAGTTAGACATTTTAAAGAAATGTGTAAATTATTGCTTAGCTCTAATAATTCAGATACGGGTATTTCTTCGTTCCAAGCACTTGCTGTATCGTTATCAGGCCGTGTAGGTGTCGGTAATATTGCCGGGGTTGCTGCAGCAATCGGCTTTGGTGGTCCAGGGGCGATTTTTTGGATGTGGATAGTTGCGTTCCTTGGCGCAAGTACTGCGTATGCCGAGTCAACTCTTGGTCAGATTTATAAATCAGAAGAAGATGGTCAATATCGCGGTGGTCCAGCATTTTACTTCGACCGCTGCTTACAGCAAAAGTGGTTAGCCGTATTATTTGCAGTATCAGCGATTATTGCTTGTGGTGTGTTCCTTCCGGGCGTTCAAGCGAATGCGGTAGGTAATGCATTCACACAAGTTTTTGGTGAAGGCACATTGGTTAGCACCAGCTTTGGTGAAGTAGGTAGCTTTAAGCTTGTTGCTCTTGCAATCATCTTAATTGTGCTTGCATTTATCATCTTTGGTGGCATTAAACGTATCGCAAACTTCACACAAATCGTGGTGCCATTTATGGCACTAGGTTACATCGTGTTAGCTTTAATCGTGGTGTTCTTAAACCTAGATAAAGTGCCAGGTATCTTCTCAATGATCTTATCTGATGCATTCACCGCGCAAGCAGGCTTTGGTGCTGCTATTGGTTGGGGTGTTAAACGTGGTATTTACTCAAACGAAGCAGGTCAAGGTACGGGTCCACATGCAGCATCAGCTGCTGAAGTTGATCACCCAGCTCAACAAGGTTTAGTGCAAGCATTTTCTGTTTATGTTGATACCATTTTTGTTTGTACAGCAACGGCGTTAATGATTCTAATCACTAAACAATACAACATTGTGGGTGAGTTACCTGCAGGTCAATTCATTGTGCAAAACGTTGATGCTGCAACAGAAGTAGGCTCTGCTGCTTTCACACAAATGGCATTATTTAGCGTATTTGGTGGCTTTGGTGAAGCATTCGTTGGTATTGCTTTATTCTTCTTCGCATTTACCACAATTCTTGCTTATTACTATATTGCTGAAACGAACGTTGCTTACTTAAACCGTTATTTCAAAGGCAATATTCCACTGGTTATTGTTAAGCTAGTCATCATGTTTATGGTTGCTTACGGCATGGTAAACAGCTCTGGTTATATCTGGAATATTGGTGATATTGGCGTAGGCTTAATGGCCTGGATCAACATTGTCGGTATTTTGGCTATTTTCTTTGTCGCAAAACCTGCCCTTAACTGCTTACGTGATTACGAAGATCAAAAGAAAGCCGGTGGCGAAATCACTTTTGATCCAGTTAAATTAGGCATTAAAAATGCGACTTTCTGGGAAAAGCGTCTAGCTGAAAAGGCGAAACAGAAACAATAAATCAGGTTTTTGAGTTTTTGTAGTGAATTTAGTTGTGCAGGTTTTCGAATCTTCACAAATGAATGAAATTCAAATAAGACATCGACTCATAAAACAAGTACAATAAAGGGCGCCTAAAGGCGCCTTTTTTATGCGTAGTATGGAGAAAGATATGGCGATTATTAGTTGCCCGCAGTGTGCAAAATCAATATCTGACAAACATAAGCAATGCCCGCATTGTGAATGCCAAGTCACCGATCTAAGCAATGAGCAATTGCAGCAAATGCAAAAAGAAACGCGCATTCGTAGACAACAAAAGTTTATGAATCAGTCTTTCCTCGCACTGATTTTATTTTTAGGGGGCTTTTTCTGTTATTACTTTATGCACCCCGAAGCAAAGTCTCTTGAGTGGTATGCCTATACATCGGCAATGGCAGTAGGTTTTGTGTGGTATCTTGTAAGCCGCATCTATTTAGTTGTTTTAAAAAAGAAAAAGTAACATGAATATTGATCACATCGTTAAAAATATCACCCCAGAAGTATTTGAACGTCTTCAGTATGGTGCCTCAACGGGTAAGTGGCCTGACGGCACTCCTTTGTCTGAAGAACAAAAACAACAAACCGTTCAACTCGTGATGCTTTATCAAGCTAAAGTTTCGCAAAGCAATGAGCAGTTTACCATTGGCGCAAATGGTGAAATGGTGCAAAAGAGCAAAGCTCAATTGCAAAAAGAATTCGCATCAGAAAATGAAATAGCTAGGTTTAGTGAAAATGATCTTTAAACACCTGTTTACTCCAAAGTGGAAGCATCCTAAAAACCAAGTGCGTTTAGCTGCGGTAGAACGTCTTGATACAGAGCGTGACCTTAGCATCTTAAATAGCATTGCCCTTGAAGACAGCTCAGCTGAGATCCGCAAAAAAGCATTAAACAAAGTGAACGATATTGTTTTATGGTGGCAAGCATACAAGCAAGACCAAGCACTTAAAGACGTTGCAGAACAGCATATTAACCAAGCGGTTTTAAATACCGATAGCCAGCTAGATGCAAATATCAAAAATGAATTTATTGAGCGTTATGCACCAGTCAAAACTCTTGAGAAACTCGCCTTTGCAGAAAAAGAACTTCAAGTTCGCGTTAAGTTATTAAAGCGTTTAGCAAACCCAAGCTTAATTGATAAAGCTTTTAAAGAAGGCCGTGAAGAGCTGCAATTGCAACTTGTTGAGCTTGTGATTAATCATCAACTTGCTAAATCACTATTAAAACATGCAAAAGGTGAGGCACACACACAACTGGCGACTCATCTTGACAATGAACGCTTAGCGATAGAAATGCCTGCCAAAGTAGAAGCTGATACACGTGTGGTATTAGCAAAGCTTAATGCGCTTCGTGATAAAAATGACTTTCAGTTAGTGTCGATGCAACATGCTGAGTTATTACAGCAGTGGCAAGCTATCGAACTAAAATGGCTGAGCGATGAGCAAGTAAGCACGTTAGATAAGAAATATTCAGCGATTACGCAAAAGCTTGAGTCTCATATTGCAGTTTTAAGTAAAGAGCATGAAGCAGCGCAGCAAGCGTTAGCTGAACAACAACGTCAGGTATTAGCACTGGCAAGCCTTGAAGCAATTGGCGAAGAAATTGAAAATGCATTGCAATTAGGCTTAGAAACGCCAGAGCAAATTCAGCAAGATTGGCTCGAGGCAAAAGTTGCAGAGGCAAAAGATGCGTTAGCAGAGGCGAACTTATCTGAGAACAAACATGTTAGTGATGTAAAACTGCACTTAACAAATTTATTTAACCAAGTCGAACAGTTACCGCAACTGGTTAGTGCTATTGCTGAGTTTAAAGAGGCATTTGATCAATTAAATATCGTTGCGACAACCGAAGACGAAAGCGAGTTTGACGGGCTAAAACAGCAGTTTGAGCAACAGCAAAAATTAGCACGCAAAAAGCTGGCAAGTATTCCTAGTCGTTTACAGGGTCGCTTTAAAGCCAATTTAGCTGAAGTAGTAAACAGCTGGCAGCAAGCGATGGCACCGCTGACGAATAAGTTTGAGAAAAATCAACAAACAGCGAAGCGTAAAGCTCGTGATGTAAAACGCTTAATTGACCAAGGTCGCTTCAATGTTGCCTTTGGTGTGTTTAAAGGTTTTGAAGAGCTATACGCAACACTTACAGACTATTACAAGCAGCCATTAAATAGCTTGAAAGCTGATTTAGAAACACAGTTAGCCGAAGCAAAAGATTGGCAAAAATACGCATCAGCGCCAAAGCGTGAGGCATTACTTGTTGAAGTAAATGAACTTGTTGCAACCGAGTGCACTGACCCTAAACAACGCGCAGAGCAAGTTAAACAGTTACGTCGTCGTTGGAATGAGTTAGGGCGTTTAGATACTGATGCAGAAAAGCAACAAGGTGAGTTATTCGATCAACAAATTGAATTACTGTTTGCGCCGTGTCGTGAGTATTTCGCAGAGCAAGAGCAACAACGTGAGCAAGCTAAAGCACAGCGCGTTGAAATAATCTCGCAAATGCAGCAGTTAACAGAGCTTGATACCTCTTCTGATGAGTTTGATTGGAAGCAGTTTGAAAGCAAGTTTAACCGTACCGCTAAAGCGTGGCGCTCTGCAGGTAACGTCGATCCTAAAACATATCGTGAACTACAAGCGCAATTTAAAGCTGTGCAATCACAAGTTCAAGGTCAACTTGCTGCATTTCATAAAGCAAATGCTGAGCAAAAAGCTGTACTTGTTGAGCAAGCAACACAGTTATCGCAAAGCGATGATTTAGCTGCTGCGTGCCAAGAGCTAAAAGCACTGCAACAAACATGGCAGACTATTGGCTTTGCTGGAATGAAAGCTGAAAACACTTTATGGCAGCAATTCAGACGAGTTAATGACGACACCTTTGCTAAGCGCAGTGCCGAGTTTGAACAGCAAAAGCAAGTTCAGCAAGAAAATGACGAAGTTGCTGCAGAGCAATTAAGTGAGCTTGAGTCTGCACTTGAGACCGTGGTGCACCTTGCACAGCTTAAAGATTTAACAGTGAAGCTTGCAGAGCTTGAGTACTCAAAAGCATTATCGGCACGCGTGACTCAGTTAGAGGCAGCGATTAGCGCAAAAACAGCGCAGATCAGCAAGCAAGCAGAGCAGTCTAAGTTAACGGCTTTATTTGCTGCTCTTGAGAGCCACAGTGAACTGCCTTCACAGTTTCAAGCTTCATTAACAACTAAGCTAAACGCTGCGCAGCTGTTAACTCGTATCGAAATTCTGGCAGGCGTAGAATCGGCCGATAGTCAGTTACGTATGACAGAGCAAGTTGCGATGTTAGATGATAAACACCGTGGTGAGCAAGCAGATGTTTATTATTACTTAAAGCAATTACTTGCAGTCAGTGAGGGTTCAGTTTCAGCTGACACACTAGCAAGGCTTAAAGCAATATTTGCAATTTAACGAATAAAACCGCTTTTTAAAGCGGTTTTTTTCCGTGTGTTTTTGAGGAAAACAATGAGAATTTTATTACTACTTACCTGTTTATTTTTAGGGGCATGTAAAAGTACAGACCAAGGGATGTCTGTTTACTCGTTTACCAATTCTGAAATTGAAGCAGCACTTGCTAATCAATTACCAAAACTAAGTGAACAGATTAAGCTGATGGGCTTACCTGTTGATTTTGCAGTAAACGACCTGAGTGTCAATGTTGGCCCAGATAAGCGTGATGTGGTGGTTTTAGGAGCTGATTCTAGTGCTGTTATCAAAGCGTTTGCGCTTAAGTATCCAGTACGCTTAAAACTACAAATTGAAGGCAGCCCATTTTATGACAGCGAGAAAAAAGCGGTCTTTTTACGTAATGTAAAACTGGTTGATACAACAATCGACACCGCGGGTTTTAAGGGCAGCTTAAACTTATTAGATGACCAAGCAATGCAAGTGATTAACGGCTTTTTAGCGGTTAACCCTGTCTATAAGCTAAATATGAACGACCCTAAAGTCGCACTGTTGAGCAAACTACCATTAGATATGAAAGTATCTCAGGGTGAAATTATTTTAGTGCCCACACTGTAAAACTATTTGATATTTTAAAGCGGCTTCTAGCCGCTTTTTTTGTAATTGCTTGTTAAGCATGTTCAACCTTGTCATAATTGCTCGTGATATTTCGCGAATTGAGTGATAGCTATGATCAAGGAATTTTTAAACGACCCCACATTACTGCTAAATGCCGTAGGTGAAGGTATTTATGGCTTCGATTTATCGGGTAATGCAGTTTTTGTAAACCCTGCTGCGGAGCGCATGACAGGCTGGAAAGCAGACGAACTCCTTGGCAAAAAAATACATCAATATCATCATCACACTCGTAAAGATGGCTCACCATACCCGGCGGATGAATGCCAAATATATTGCACTATGTTCGATGGCAAACACCGTCATGTAAACGATGAAGTATTCTGGCGTAAAGATGGAAGCTATTTTGCTGTTGAGTATACTTCAACGCCAGTTTATAAAAATGGTGCCTTGATTGGGGCAGTCGCGATTTTTCGCGATGTATCCAAACAACAGCAAACAGAAGTGGCGTTGCGTGATGCCTTAGCACAAGTTCAGCACTTATCTGAGCAGCTACAAGCTGAAAATGCTTACCTGATTTCAGAGTTAAATGAAGATTGGCAAGACTCTGGCTTAGTTGGGCAAAGTCATTCATTTCAAAGTATGCTCGAGCAAATTACCTTGGTAAGCCAAACCAATAGTACGGTTTTGATTTTAGGTGAAAACGGCACGGGTAAAGAGCTGGTGGCACGAAACCTTCACCGCTTGAGCAATCGTGCTGAGCAACCTTTCATAAAAGTAAACTGCGCGGCGTTTTCCGCCAACTTAATTGAGTCTGAGTTATTTGGTCATGAGAAAGGGGCGTTTACTGGCGCTAATGAACGCAGAAAAGGGCGTTTTGAACTGGCTGATAAAGGCACTTTATTTTTAGATGAAGTGGCAGAGCTGCCATTAGAGGCGCAAAGTAAATTACTGCGGGTCCTACAAGAGCAAGAGTTTGAGCGTGTCGGTGGTAGTCAGACTTTAAAAGTCGATATCCGAGTGTTAGCTGCAACAAATCGTAACTTGTGGCAAATGGTTGAGCAGGGTAGCTTTCGAATGGACTTGTATTATCGCCTAAATGTGTTTCCTATTCGTGTGCCTGCGCTTCGTGAACGCAAGGAAGATATTCCACTACTTGCAGCAAATATTATTACGCAGTTAAACAAGCGCTTAGGTAAACAGTTAAAAGGGCTAAGCAAAGCAACAATCACTAAATTGGCTAATTATGATTGGCCAGGTAATATTCGTGAGCTACAAAATATCCTTGAGCGTGAAGCTATTTTGTCTAAGCAAGCTGTATTACAGCTGTCTGCACCTTTGAGTAACGAGCAATCAAATGAGCAGGTGGTTTCTCTTGATGCTGTACAAAAGCAGCATATTTGTGAGGTGCTAAAACGCTGTAACGGGCAAATATCAGGTGAAAATGGTGCTGCAACCTTGCTGGGCCTGCCAGAAAGTACCCTTAGATCAAAGATGAAAAAGCTAGCGATAAAGCGTTGATTCGTGATATACCGCGAGCATTCGCGATATATCGTGCTTTTGAATGTTCAAATATAAATTTAACCATTTAATATCAATGACTTACTTTTAATTTGTGTTGGCCTGATTGTTGCTCTGTCAGGTTATTACCGACACAAAAGTAAGTAGCAAAATGAAATTTGATATTAAAGAGCAAGACTTAATCATCAAGCCCTACAACCAAGAAGGGCCAATTTATATTCGTGAGCAAAAGGGGTATTTCCAACGTATCCGCCGTTACTTAGGCTGGGTGCTAATGCTGACGTTCATCGCCATTCCGTGGATCCCCTATGATGGCCGTCAAGCTGTTTTACTCGACGTAGCCAGCCAAAAATTTACTTTATTTGGCTTAACGCTATTACCACAAGATTTTATGATCTTAGCCATGTTATTTATGACAGGGGCGTTTGCTTTGTTTTTCGTCACTAACTGGTTAGGTCGTGTCTGGTGTGGTTACACTTGCCCACAAACAATTTGGATGCTGATGTTTACTTGGGTCGAACATAAAGTGGAAGGTAACCGTAATCAGCGTATTAAACTTGATAAAGCTGATTGGTCAGTGAGTAAATGGCAAAAGAAAATCACTAAGCATGCAGCTTGGCTGTTGATCTCTTTGCTTACATCTATGTCATTTATGGCTTATTTCATCCCTGCTAAGTCTCTATACATGAGCTTATTTACCTTAGAAATGTCTGGGATCGTCAGCTTTTGGGTATTCCTGTTTGCTTTTTGTACCTATGGCAATGCGGGATTCTTACGTGAAAAAATGTGTACTGTCGCATGCCCTTATTCACGTTTTCAATCAGTAATGTTTGATAAAGACACGTTAGTTGTTACCTACGATCAAGCGCGAGGGGAGTCTCGTGGTGCGCGTAAGCGTAAAGCCGATCCTAAAGAGTTAGGCTTAGGTGACTGCGTAGACTGTAACCTATGTGTTGAAGTATGCCCAGCCGGTATCGATATTCGTAATGGCTTGCAGTATGAATGCATAAACTGTGGCTTATGTATTGATGCGTGCGATAGCACGATGGAAAAATTCAACTATCAAAAAGGCCTGATCAGGTACGCCTCTGAAAAACAAATGGAAGGCAAAACGACCAATCCATTTAGGTTAAAACTGCTTGGCTATGGTGGTTTAACAGCGCTGTTTGTCGTTGGCATGGTTGTGTGGATGGCAATGCGTACACCTATTGAGGCTTCTCTCATTCGTGACCGTAATGCCCTGTACCGTGTAAATTTTGAAGGCTTAGTAGAAAACCCATATACCTTATCAATTATCAACAAAACACAGCATAGCTTGAGCTATTCAATTGGCATCAGTGGTATTGAAGAAGCAAGCTTACAAGTGCCTGAAACGATAACTGTTGAGGCAGGTCAGATGAAGCGTGTGCCTGTCACTGTGGTTGCAGATGGCTACGAGCTGAAATCAAAAGTAACGCCTATCAGTTTTCACATTCAAGCATTAGAAGATGCTGATATCGCAATAACTAAAGAAACTAAGTTTTACCGAGATTAACCTCAATCACGGCTCCAGAAACGAAAATGGCTTGTTTTTAACAAGCCATTTCTGCAAATTCGAGCTGCTTAAGCACATAAGCCTTAGCGCTGTCTAAATCATCAAATAAACAGTCCATTATTTGAATCGGTGATTGCGCTTGTGCAATGATGCGTTTCATCTGATTAAGCACAATAGACGAGCTAAACATATAAGCGGTGGCTATACAGTTAGTGCCTTGCAGAGCACGAAATAAATGCGTGAAACCACGTTCAGCATCAGGGGTGGTAGCAAGTAATTGGGTAGAATGACTAATATATGCCCACGGCTTTCCAGCTAAAGCAGAAATATGCTTTTTTAAATCGACTGCAAAGTCATTGACCAAACGTGCGTTAATATTACCAGAAAATTGCCCAATAATAATTGGACCATCAGTGATGATACTGACACTGCCATAGTGATTCTTAAATTCCAATTTGCTTCCCTTTTGAATTAAAAAGAGCGCGAATTTTATACAATTCTATGTATGTGTCTAGTTA
>NZ_JAKEVM010000088.1 GCF_022398475.1 Pseudoalteromonas shioyasakiensis
GGTTGATACCGTATTTTAAAATAATAAAACCTTCATGGCCTAGACTCATGATACTTTCAGCGCAAGCCGAACACTCTTTAAGCTACTCGAGCCACTGTCTGAAGCTCGCAATTCCTCTAATGGTTAAGTACAAAATGCCAATTACTCCGCTTAATTATGCGCTTTGGTATTGTTATGTTAGCGAAAAGAACCAAGACTTAAACGAAGAGCTTGATAGTATTATTAAAAAGCACAATACCTGTAGCCATGAGCAGGCAAAGCACCTTTTCAACAAGTATTTATCTCGGGACGACTTGGCACTATTTTATCAGCTATCTGGCGGCTTTAATGATGTTGTTGGTAAAGTGCATCAAGATATCAATGAGGCACTTAGTTACTCAGCTGAATTCAACCAAGCTTTGCAAGAATGCCGTGACACACTAACTAGTGCAGATATAAGTCAGGAAAGGGGCTTTGATGATGTACTTGATTGTGTCGAGCGCTTAAGTGACGAGTCGGCAGCTTTGCAAAGTCGTGCACAAGATTTTCAAAATCAGCTTGCGCTGGCTTACTCTGAAATTACAGAATTAAAACAAGAGCTTGTCAGGTCTAGAAGTAAAGCCGAAAAAGACCCGCTTACTGGGCTTTATAACCGCGGTAAGTTTGATGAAGATATCACGCGGTTTTGTCAAACCAATGACTTAGCTGAAGTCACTGTTCTTACTATGGTTGATATCGATCACTTTAAACAATTTAACGACACTTTTGGTCATCAAAAAGGAGACCAAGTTTTGCGTGCAGTTTCAGCAAAACTACTTAAACATGTATCTAGTGTTGGTCAGGCCTATCGTTATGGTGGTGAAGAGTTTTGTTTCACCGCACAGTTTGCAAGTATCAGTGACATGACTAATTTTACTCAGCAGCTGCGTCATGCTGTCGCTAAATTACAGATTAAAGAGCCTAAATCTAATAAGGTGTTAAGCCAAGTCACTGCTAGCTTTGGTATTGCTATAAAAGCTAAAAATAGTAATCCAGAACAACTCATAGCAAAAGCCGATAAAGCACTCTATTTAGCCAAAGAGCATGGCCGAAATCGTATCGAAATCGTCGAAGAGTAACAAACTTAACCGATATATGTATCAAATTTGTGAATAGTTGTAACCTTGCAACGACAGTTTGTTCACATCTTGATATTATGCTCTTATTGCAAAACCCCTTTGGTCGTAAAATAACAATGAAAACACAAACGATCAGGATGTGCGCAGCGGTTTATGTATTGATAGGCATGCTAGTAAGTCAAGCAAGCGCCGATGACTCAACGCGCACTGAACGTGAAAGCCGTGTGGCAAATCAACAGATCGATACCCAGCAGTGGCACCTAAGTATTAATACGGGAGCTGGGGTGATCACGAACCCTCTTCATGGTGGTGATAACTTACCATTAATTGTGCTGCCTGAAATCGCTTTTTATGGTGAAAAATGGTTCTTTGATAATGGCCGTTTAGGTTATTCATTCCAAGAAAGCGATACTCATGTTGTTAATTTCGTAACCGAGTTCAACCCTGAGACTCGCTTCTTTATAGATTTTCACCCTAGCAATGTTTTCGCACTGCAAACATCGAATAGCTTTATTGTTGAATCGACCACCAGTAATGAACTGGCAGAAAAGTCAGTATCTACGAACGATATTAAAAAGAGACGATGGGCATTAGATGCTGGCTTAAGCTATCACTATATTCATAATAATCATGTGATTTCTTTACAGGCACTAGCCGATATTTCGGGCGTTTATAAAGGCCTTCGTAGTGCTTTACAATGGCAATCACATCACCGAATAGGAAACCTATCTGTCGCACCTAGCTTAGGGGTTTGGTACAAATCAGCCAGACTAAATGATTATTTTTATGGTTTATCGGCTAAAGAGTCCTCATATGGGGAAATAGATGTTGGCAGTAGTTGGCAACCTTATGCTAAAATCGACGCCCGTTGGCCCCTGAGTGAGGCTAACTCTCTTCGTTTTCATTTAGCATATTATGACTACTCAGCCGTGGATGACAGTCCGCTTTTTGAACACACGTACTCGATGACTGCATTTATAGGATTCAATCATATTTTTTAATATGAAGTATTTTGTTTTTAGTCTGTGTGTGTTTGTTGCTGTTATTTGGGTTACCCCAAGCCATGCGCAAGCGACTCAGTTTGATATCACGCCAAAAGTGTGTGTTGTATTACAACAGCACGAATTTTGTGATCTTGAGTTAAAAATCAGCTGGCAAACACAGCTGCCTCAAGATCTGTGTTTGTTTCAAAATAACCAACAAATTCAATGCTGGAACGACAGTAAAAAAGGGCTTTACAGCCATAAAGCGCGGGTTCAGGTTGAAACAATATACTCCTTAGTCAATCCGCACACGGGGAGCAAAATTGCGACCGCAAAAGTCGAAGTGCAAAGCACCGAAGCAAAAACAACGAGGCGTAGATTACGCTCACCGTGGAGCTTTTTTTAATTCAGGAGCAACCAATGGCAAAGATTTTACTTGTTGAAGATGATCTCGGCTTACAGCAGTTAACACGTGATTACCTTCAACATAATGGGTTGGATGTTGCGGTCCTTGAACGCGGCGACGAAGTATTTGAATACCTTGAAAACAACCCAGTTGATTTAATGATTTTAGATGTCATGTTACCGGGTAAAGATGGCTTTAGCGTTTGCCGTCAGGTACGTGATAAATTTAGCTTACCTATCTTAATGCTGACAGCTAAAGGTGAGGACTTTGACCAAGTGATTGGCCTTGAACTTGGCGCAGATGATTATGTAATTAAGCCTGCAGAACCTCGTGTATTGTTAGCACGTATCAATGCATTGTTACGTCGCGGTCAAGCTACAAACAAAGCGCCAGAAGAGCTTAGCTTTGGCGATTTAACCATTGATAAAACTAGCCGCATTGTTACACTTAAAGGCAGTGAAATTACACTGACTTCTCATGAATTTGAGCTGCTTTGGTTGCTTGCGTCAAATGCTGGTGAAGTGTTAAGTCGTGAGCATGTTCATCAACACATGATTGGTCGTCAATATGATGGTTTAGACCGAACCGTTGACGTACGTGTATCGCGTATCCGTAAGAAATTAGGTGATAACAGTGATAAACCATATCGAATTAAAACAGTTTGGGGACAGGGTTACCTTTTTGTATCTGACGCATGGGATATGTAATTTTTAATGGGGAAACTATTTGCTAGCTTATATCTTTATATAATAGTTTCTCTGTTTCTAGTTAGTGGGGTCATAGAGCAGTTATGGCCCTACGAAGAAACGCAACAGCAAATAGCCCTAGACCAAGAATTTGGTAAATCTCTGTGGTTCTTAAGCCAAACTGAAAATGGCTTAGCGACACTCCAACAAGAATTCGAAAGCGAGATAATTAATCTTACCGATCTAGCACTTCCTGAAGACCTAAAAACACAGCTCAACAATGACCATTACCTGTATTTGTTCAATCAAGAACAAAAAGTGGTTTGGTACATAGCTCTTAATGACACTCAGCTTTTACATGTAGGCCCACTTTCAGTTGAAAATCCAAACTTTAGCTCCGTTTGGCCATACTTTTTATTATTAACTGTGATTGGCCTACCAATTGGACTCTGGAGCCTATTGCTATGGCGTGACTTTAATAAATTGACGCTTGCCTGTGAAGCTGTAGGAGGATCGCAAGACTTTGAGCTTCAGGATGCCTCTAAATCATTTTTTCTGCCGATTACTGATACCCTAAACGCGATGCAAGAACGTATTCAGTATCTACTGGCTGCGCAGCAAGAGCTAACTTCTTCCGTTTCTCATGAGTTTAGAACACCCCTTGCGCGTTTAAAGTTTGCTGTTGCCATGCTCGAAGAGCAAATCGAGAATGAAAAGTCGTATGCATACATTGATAACATGCAGGCTGATATTGCAGAGCTTGAAGCACTGGTGTCAGAAATGCTTGAATACGCACGACTTGATTCACACCAACCAAGCTTAAAGCCCCGTTCCTGTGACCTAACAGCGCTTATCAATAGTGTGGTGAATAAACTCGAGTTTGCTACTGATATAGAGGTAGCATTGACTGCACCCAAGCAGCTTTACTACGAGTGTGACGAGCATTTTATGGCGCGTTGTATTCAAAACCTATTAGGCAATGCACAAAAATACGCAAACCATAAAATTCATGTAAGTCTTGAAGATTTAGGGGGTTCGATACAAATAAGTGTTGAAGACGACGGCCCAGGGATCGCTAAATCTGAGTGGCAAAGTATTTTTAAGCCATTCACTCGTTTAGATAAAAGTCGTGATAAGAAAACCGGTGGTTTTGGGTTAGGTCTGGCGATTGTTGCTAAAATTGTTAGTTGGCATCAAGGGCAGTCTGAGGTGTGTGACTCACCATTAGGTGGAGCTAAATTTACTATTCATTTGTTTAAAAGTAACTCGCTTTAAATTGCAGGCATAAAAAAAGCGCCTAGGGCGCTTTTTAAAGATTAAAACCAAAAATAAACAAGTAGCAAAGTAATAGACCGCACTTAAAAATAAAAGTTCGAAAAAAGTTTAATTATTTTTCATCTAATAATGGCATTAGCATTTTTTCAAGGCCATTGAGCTTCACTTCATACATCATTGCCAGCTGTGCGCCTAACTGGGAATCAGGAAATCCTTGCTGTTTAAACCAGACTAAATAAGGCTCTGGCAGCAACAATAAAGGGCGACCAGCATACTTTCCAAATGGCATCTTAGTATTTATGGCGCGTTTGAGTTGAGCTGAATCCATCTTTATCTCAAAGAAATTTTAAAGCTAGATGATACGGTAAAAAGGAGAGAGAAAATAGGCTGTGACGGGCAAGAAACAGCCTATTTAGTGAGGGATGTAGGCCCTCAGAATAACAACCACTAATTACGGCGTATTAGTGTAGTTGGTGACGACGCTTTTTCGTAAAGCCAAGTTTATTTAGCTTAACGACAATAGCTGGGTCGTCGATTCGTTCTGGTGTTTCACCATCACGAAGAAAATGATCGCTTGGTACTTGATATACATCGAGCATCTTGTTGAATAGCACTGTTCTAATATCCATTGCAGTCATGCCATTGTTTTGTAACTCATCAAGTTGCTGCTGAATATCTGAAAGTTTCCCAGCACGTGCATCATCCGTGTTTGCTAAAAATTCGTTGGTAAACTTATTTTTCATTTAAACAACCTCAATCCATCTAACAGTGCTGAATTAAAAACAGCGGTAATACACAACACTGTTAAACTTTTTTGTGTTAAAAATAGATACTTAGCTAAGCATCTTGAAATTAATTCTACTCTTTTTTTTAGCCTGATTGCTAATCTGGATGTAAAGCTTTGTAAATAAGCTTGACCCAATAGAGGGACTGATTTGATATGTCGTGAAAACTAGTTAGCCAACTAACTGAATACAGTGAAAATAATTCTCAGTACCATGAAAAGGTACCGAGAATTATTTTTTACATTAAGAGAAAAGTTTTTGTTTTACATGCTCTGCGAAGCCGCTACCAGCTTCTAAATAGAAGTTATAAGTAGAATCGACACCCATATCCTCTAGTTCTTTTTGCTGATCTGGATAGTTTGCAATCGCTGTAACTTGACCTTCATAACCAGAAGCACGCAGTTGCTCTAAGGCAAAAATATTTTGCATGTGTTTTGGCATTGCAAGCATCACCATACCTACATGTGAGTGGTTTACCCGCTGCCAAAAGTCAGGGTCAGTGGCATCAGCAAGTAACACTCTGCGGCCACGTTTAATATGCTTATCAACAACATCCGGCTTAATATCGATACCAGCAACAAGGTTAGGGTGAGTTTGGCTGATTGTTTCATAGGCACCTGTACCAATTCGACCCATACCAAAGATCACGATTTTAGTGTCATTTAGATTAACTGGCAGCTCTTCTGCAAGACGGCTGTTACTTTCAAATTTAAGCAACCAATGTTCAATTTTTACATACACTTCATTCGAGCGTTTATTTAAAGGTGATGCGAGTATAAAGGTGATTGACACAGCGATAGCCATGACAGCTAGCCATTCAGACGTGATTAGATTGCTGGTGGCTGCAACGGCGCAGACAATCAAACCAAATTCACTGTAGTTAGCTAAGCTAAACGCGCTTAATAGTGAAGTACGAGCACGTAATTTGAAAGCGTTTGTCAGCACATAATAAAGTGCAACTTTTACAGGCAAAACCAAAATAATAATGAGTGCAACAATCACAGCATGGCTAGTCAGCTCTGCATTCAAACCAATATTTAAGAAAAAGCCAACCAGTAACACGTCTTTTAAATTAAGCAGTGACTTTGATAATTCACCGGCTTTTTTGTGCGACGCGAACATCATACCGATAATCAACGCACCTAAATCACCTTTAAGGCCTGCAAACTCGAAGGCTTGGTAACCAATAATTAGCGCAAAGAAAAAGCCAAACAGGGGCAATAACTCACCGTGTTTTGAGCGATTTAATACCCAAAACATCACAGGGCGTAAAATAGGTAAACCAACCAATAATGCCAAAGCCCAAATGTTAGGGGCTTTACCAGTGCTGATGGCTAAGAATATAACGGCAAAGATATCTTGCATAACTAAGATACCAATGGCGATTTTACCATGGAGGCTTGCCATTTCACCGCGTTCTTCAAGCACTTTTACGGCAAATACGGTGCTCGAGAAGCTAAAGGCAAAACCGACTAACAATGCACTTTGCCAACTAAGTTCGTTAAATAAAGGCAGTGCAAGGGCTCCTAGCAACAACATAAAACCACTAAAGAGCGTACTGCTTAAAACAATATGCATTGAGGCGGGCGCCCAAACTTGTGGTTTCATTAAGTTTGATACTTTGAGCTTAAGACCAATGCTAAACAATAACAAAGTAACTCCCAAGCTTGCCAACGTATTAAGCAGCTCGGTTGTCTTATATCCATATAGGTTAAGTGCAAAACCCGCTAATAAAAAGCCGATAAGAGGAGGCAGCTTTAGCTGGTAAACAGCAAAGCCACAAACGAACGCGGTAGCAAAGTAGATTAGTTCCATAGTTTTTCTTTTGACTTCATTTGCTAGAAGTGTAGCGAAATATTTGTTGTTGGAAAACAATATCAGACAGTGAGAGTTCAAAAAATAAGCACTTATACATGATTTATTGATTAATCCACCAAAAGCATCATTTTTTCGCTGACATTAGCTTTTAATTGTGGTTAAGATGCATTAACAAAGGAATTTAAGCCATAGGTTATAAGCTGGCTTAAGGAGAAAAGATGTTTAAGAAAATCCTTGCATCAGTAGGTATTGGTGCAGCAAAAGTTGACACTGTACTTGAGACAGAGCATTTACAACCGGGTCAAAAATTTAATGCCGTTATTGTTATTAAAGGCGGCGATGTTGATCAAGACATATCGGGTTTAGACTTAGCACTGATGACACGTGTTAAAGTCGAAGGTGAAGATGGTGAGTACTTTACAAACCATGTAATTGAAAAGTGGCGAATTACAGATATCGGCACGATTGCAGCAGGTGCAGAAAAACATATTCCATTTGAAGCGCGACTGCATTCAGAAACTCCGATCACCGAAATTAACGCTGGCTATAATCAATCACATGTGTGGCTTGAAACCGGTTTAGATATCGATTTAGCCCTTGATCCAACAGATCGTGATGCACTTCACATTTATCCAAATGATGCTGTAAGCACGTTAATGGAAGCGATGGATAGACTTGGCTTTAGCTTAGTAAAAGCGGATGTTGAAAAAGGCTTCTTGAGAGCGCCAACATTCCAATCACATTCGGGTTGTTATCAAGAGCTAGAGTATCGCCCAAATAGCCGAAGCCTATTTGGTCTACAAGAGATAGAGTTGTCATTTGTGCCTGAAGCGCACAAAACTCATGTACTCATTGAACTTGATCGTGCCTTTAGAGGGGATGGTTATGTCGATTTAACCATTGAGCATGATCATGTAAATCTGTCGCAGCTGTGTGATCAGCTAGAACGATTATTTGCTTAAAGATTAACGACTAAATAGCTAGTTAAAACCCAGCTACGGCTGGGTTTTTTGTCTTCATAAAGGAGCATTATGTTTTCTGTTAAAAGTTATAGCGAACTCAGTAAAGATGAGTTATTTGCCATTTTACGGGCGCGGGTTGATGTATTTGTAGTAGAGCAAACTTGCCCTTACCCAGAAATTGACGAAGTGGATAACAATGAACTGACCCAGCACGTGTTCTTATTTAAAGGTCAGCAAGTGGCAGCCTATGCACGATGCTATAAAAAGAGTGAGCAATTTAGCGCATTTGGTCGTGTGCTGGTAGCAAAGCAATTTCGTGGTGAAGGTTTGGCGAGTAAGTTGGTGCAAACTGCGATAGACACATGTAAAGAGCATTGGCCTGACAAAGCGATTATGATTGGTGCTCAGTGTTATTTAACAGGGTTTTATCAGCAATTTGGTTTTGAAAATGTGGGCGATGATTACCTAGAAGATGGCATTCCACATCAAGATATGTGTTTGAAGTAGCCTAAATGGCCACTTCAAACATAAACATTTGTTAGCTTAACAGAGAGTTGGCAAATACCAGTGATATGGCTAGTGGGCAAATAAACTTGATATACCATGGCCATACTTTCCAGAAGAAGCTATTGGCAGCTTCAGGGCATCCTTGTTGAATTTCTTTTAGCAGTGACGCGCGATGCCAAATCCAACCGACAAAAATACAACACATTAAGCCTAGAATTGGTTGACCAATCTTAGTGGTTAAGGTGATCACAAAGCCAAACAAGGTGCCTAAGTTAAAGACAATTGTAAAACTAATGAGCGCAATAATACCGCCAATGATCCATGTTGCTTGCACACGCTTTAACGCAAAGCGTTCAACAGCATAGGAAACTGGTGCTTCTAGCATCGAAATCGATGAGGTTAACGCTGCAATACTCATTAACGCGAAAAAAGCAAAGCCAACAAAAATACCCACATCACCCATGCTAGTGAAAAGTGCCGGAAGAACTTGGAATACTAAGGTATCTTCAGAAAGTAGTGCACCCTCGGCTGAAAAAATTTGTACGCCTTGTGCCTGTGCTACATACATTGCAGGAATAATGAGTAAACCGGCTACAAAGGCAATGAACACATCGATTAAAGTCACATAAGCGCCTAACGATACTAAGTTCTCTTTCTTGCTGATGTATGAGCCATAGATGATCATTACGCTGGTACCAAGCGATAATGAGAAAAATGCTTGTCCTAACGCATTCACTAATAACTCAGGGTTTAAAATCGATGAAAAGTCTGGCACTAAATACGCTTTTAAGCCTTCCATTGCGCCATCTTGAGTCATTACATAGATAATTAGCATAAATAAAATGCCTAACAGGGCAGGCATTAAGCGCTTAGACCATTTTTCAATGCCGTTTTCGACGCCTTTAGAGATAATCGCAACAGTTAAAATAATAAATGCGGCAGTGAATAAAAGGTTTCTTGATAGTGACTGCTCACTAAGCCAAGTGCCAGCTTGCTCTTGCCCCGCTAATTGCGCAACGGGTTCGAGTGTCGCACTCAGCATCCAGCCTGCGACGATAGCATAGAAGCTTAAAATTAAACCCGCACAAATAATACCGCCAAAACCTACCATGAAGGCAAACTTCTTTTGCCATGCTTGATTTGTTACTTTTCGAAGTGAAGTGACGGCATTAGCTTGACCATGACGACCAATGACTAACTCAGCCATTAAAGCAGGATAAGCAAGACAAAATGCTAACACTAAATAAGCCACTAAAAATGCGGCACCGCCATTACTTGCAGTTTGTGTAGGGAAACCCCAAATATTTCCTAAGCCAACAGCAGAGCCTGCTGCAGCCATAATAAATCCAAAGCGGGAGCTAAACTCCCCACGTGATGCGCTCATATTGTTGTTACTTCTCTATTTGTGACGGCGCTGACAATCTACTTGAATTAACGCTAAATAAAAAGGGTTAATCATCCGCATTTTCGTTGTTCTTCGTTATGTGCGAGCTGTCAGCGTAGATTTCGTGCAATTGCGCATTACAATACGAAACAATTAGCACAAATGAAACATGTTTAGTGGCTTTTATTTTGAATTGAAAGAGTAAAACACGCGCCACCTAGTTGCTTACTTTTTGATACTTCGACCGTACCATGATGCCAATCAACCACTTTCGCAACGATAGCAAGGCCAAGCCCGTAGCTTTCGCCATCCCGGTTACGATGTGTTTGTTCTTGGAAAAATGGAGTAAATACTTTTTGCCAGTTTTGTTCGCTGACACCCGGACCGTCATCTTCAATTTTTATGGTGACGGATTCACTGGTACTGGTTGCACTGAGCAAAATTTCTGATTCAGCAAAGTCGCAAGCATTACTTAATAAATTAACAATGGCCCGAGCTAACCAGTGTAAATCAGCACAAATATCACCGCCTTCAACTCGGTGATTAATGCGCAAGCTTTGTTGTTCAAGCTTAGGCTCAATTTGATGAATTAAAGTAAGAATATAGGTTTCTAGATCAGAATGATTAAAGGTCAACTGATTCGCTTTTTGCTCAAGGGTTGCAAATGCCAAGTAACTTTTTAGCATTGACTCCATTTGATCTAAGTCGTTTTCCATTCGAGCAAGATACTCAAGGCGCTTTTCGTTATTAGGGCAGTCTTGCGCTGCCTCGAGACCAAACCTTAAGCAGGCGATAGGTGTGCGAATATCGTGAGATAAACTTGATGCCATTAACTTATTTTCATCAAGAAGTTTTTCAATTTGACTCGCCATACGGTTAAATGTCAGCTCAACATCTTTGATATAGGTAAAGTGAGATAAGTGAATACGGCTTTTTAAATCACCTTTAGCAAAGCGTTGTGCCGCTTCGTTTAATACCGTTAAACGCTTGGCCAGTGGCGCAATGATAAAGCCCATAAATACGCATAACCCAGCGTAGAATAACAAGGTCAGTAATACATCGTTGCCTTGCTCGTGTGTTAAGTCTTTATCTAAACGCATTTTTAAGTGGTGTGTGCCTAAAGCTGCTTCACTGTAAAGTAAATAGTATCCTTGCTGATCTTCGAGGATAAGGCCACTAGGTTGGGTTATTTGTGTTAACAATGAATGAGGTAGCGCAAGCGACTGTGTAGGGCGATACTCTAGTTGCACAGCAAAGTTTTGGTTAATATCCGCAATAGCTTGCTCACGCTCTTTAGCATCATACTTAGCGAGTTGCTTTGCAAAGCCTTTAATCATTTGTGTTTCGCTAGAAAACACATCCTGAGGTGCTTGGGTTTGTTGGCTAAAAGCATCAATTAGCCAACCCAACACGATGATTGAAAGCAGGGCACTGCCAAGGAGTGAGATATAAAACTTTTTCACAGGCGCGAGTCGTTATTGCCAAGCGGTGGCAACAAGTAAATAGCCTTTGCCCCAGATAGTTTTAATTTTTTCAGGGTGCTGAGGGTCATCATTAAATTTTTTACGTAATGATGAAATCAGCACATCCACACTTCTGTCTAAGCCATCATATTCGCGCCCTTTCGTTGCCTTAAACACTGCATCACGTGAAACCACTTGACCTGCATTACTTGCTAAATAATGCAGTAGTAGGTACTCAGCGCTTGAGATATGAACCTCATCATTATTAAAGTAAACGGTACGTGACTCAGTATTGATTGATAACTTACCCACATTAATAAGCTCAGAGCTTGTGCTTGATTCTTGTGTATCTGATTTAGAGCGAAGTGCTGCTTTTATACGTGCTAATAAAGCGCGAGGGCGAACGGGTTTCATCATGTAATCACTGGCACCAACTTCAAGGCCAATCACTTCATCCAGTTCATCATCACGTGCGGTGAGCATAATAATCGGGGCCTGATAAAACTGTCTTAAATCACGGCACACACTAATACCGTCTTGACCAGGCAGCATAATATCTAACAAAACTAAGTCAGGGTTTGTTTTACGCACCTGTTCAACCACTTGGTCGCCACGTTGGCATATTGTTGTTTGATAGCCTTGTTCAATTAAATATTCCGCAACCCAATTGGCGAGAGAAATATCATCTTCTACTAATAAGATAGTTCCGTAATGTTCCATTATTTACTCCTGCTTAGAACAGTCGCCAACGACGTTTCTTCTGACGATTTTGATAGACCCACTGTAATTGTATTTCAGTACTTGCGACAACCTTACCGTTATCACTGCTTATAAGTTCAAAACCTATGGTTTCTGCTGAATCAAATTGGTATCTAAATAAGCCCTTTTGTTGCATCAACCAGCACTGAATAATGTGCTTGCTTTGCGCATTACGTAAGCAGTAATTACCAACTTGCTGCTGATGCCATGTTAAATCAACTTCAGCGTAGCAATTCCTACCTTCACGCAGCGCTACGCAAGTGTCGGGCAGGGCAACTAACGCATTTTCAATATCTTTCTTGCCTACAGATTGCTGCTCAGCGAGTAATGGCCCTGACAGTAATAAGGTAAAGCACAAGTAATACTTAGAAAACATAACGCACGCCTACCTTGGCTTTATGCTGATACTCTTGAGAAATAATAGGGCTTTGGTGAATATCGTTTGAAAACCAAGTCGATAACCAACCAGTTAAAAACACCCAATGTCTGTTAATTGGGTATTCTGCATGAAATTCAAAAATAAGGCTGTAAGAGGTATCTGGGTTATATACAGGGCGAGTTTCGAGCGCTTCAGCTTCTGAAATGCCAAAGTAGTAATTTGTAAAGTCTGCTGAGTAGGCACTTAAGCCAACGCCAGAGCGAAACTCCCAATTTCGCCAAGGAATGATCTGACTAAAAAACGAATTCATTACCCAGCCATTATGCGCACCTGATATATCATGCAGGTATTCAAATGAAATTTGCGAGTTTTCAAAGCGACGTGATAGGCGAAGACCTACATCAAAGTCGTAGTCGCGTGTTCTGATCCCTTCAAGCTCTTTAATTACTTCGTTACCATAAATATTTAAGCCTGTTTCATCAAAGCCAGATTGAATGTTGGTGCCGACAATATCTAAGCCCCATTCAAATTTATCGATAACGCTGTAACCTAATGTTAAACCGCCGCTAAGTTGGCTTTGGTCGTAATCGAGGTAAAAGCTGTCGTAAGAAACTGCGAGGTGTACGTCTGGCTCTATGCCATCATTGTAAGAGTCCATGCCTACAAGGTAAGAATCTTCAATGTAGTAACCTAAACCAATGCCCCAGTCCCATGCAAAGCCTTGGCTTGGCTCTAAAGTATTGTCTGCATAATAGCGGTTACTTGCTTGGCTTGTGGTACTAAGCAAGGTTAAACATATCAATAATAGGGCACTGTAAGCTCGCAATGTTGCTTCCTTGTCTGTGAGAAAGGGTAATAGCTTATAGTATATTGTTAAGGAGTTCCTGTAATCTGTAAAAAAATGTAGTAATAGAAATTGCAAGTGTAAGAAAGTGTTGCAAATTCAAGGAGGGAAGCTGTTTGCCTATGGGCAGACAAACAGCAAAAGTTAGTTACTGAACTTTAATTTTATCGATTAAAATGCTGCTCAGGTAGTACTGCATCATAGGTGTAAGTGCACTAATTTCTGTACGGTTACACGGGCCTTGCTCTTTTTTTAAGGCGGTCATTTGCGTGATAGTTTGATAAGCAGGAATCGTCACTTCTTGATTAATTCGCGCCATGCGAGCTTGTTCCGAGTTTTGCTCGTGCACAAAGCTCGCTACTTCAAGCTCATTCTTGATTACTTGCTGTTGTACAAAGCTATAAATTAGGGGTTCACGGTGAAAGCTTGCGCTGTCAATTGATGACTTTGCAAACCACACAACATCACCGGTTTTCTTGTGAGTTAAGCGCATGCTTACTTGACCTAAAATAGTCGCACATTGCTGAACTGGAAACTGTTTTGCAACTTCATCAAATAAAGGCAGAGGCTTTTCTGGTTTGACTAATTGATATTCTGTGTCTTCAATCAGTTCAAGGTCAAGCTGGTGAATAGATAGGGTGTAATCTGCTTGAGTGCCATCTTCTACAACCTTTAATTGTTTGGCTGTAAGTGCTTCAGTCAGTTGCGTATAAAGTGTATCTGTCACACTGGTTTTGTCGGCAACTATCACCACAGTTTGGTTTTTACTAACTGCATGTGCAGGCAACTGTACTGACTTCACTTTAGGAGCTGCATGCTCTGTTTGATACTCTACTTGAAAGCGTTGGCTTTGTAAGCTTGGTTTCTTTGGCATCGAAAGTAATGGCGCAGGTTCAGGTTTAAGGGCACAACCAGCTGAAATTAAAGTAAAAAACAAAACTACAAGTAAGCGCATAAAGATTAATCTACCCATAAATATTTAAGATTAAGCGTATTGTACGTTAGTCGAGGCAAAAGTTCATGATATTATGTTATAAGAAACTTCCTAAACAGACTTAAAAAAATAAATAATGAAGTACAGCTTAACTTTAATTCCCTTTCTTTTTTCTTTTTTACTGCTTTTTGTTAGCGGAGAAGCTGCTTCGAGTGATAAGCAATGGCAAACTTTCGTTGCTGATTATAATAAACACCTTACCCGAAAATTAAAAAGTAAAGGGATACCAGGTGGTTCATTGGCGATTGTAAATATTGGTCATGATGATTTTATTAATGGTATTGGTCGAACAAAAATAGAAAAAGGTCGTAAAGTCGATAAACATACCCGCTTTCGATTGGCATCAGTCTCTAAAACCTTTGCGGGCTCATTAACTGCTAAACTTGCAGCGCAAGGGGAGTTTAATATTGATGACCCAATAAGTAAGTTTATTCCTGCTTTTTCTAATACTGCTTACAAAGATGACTTAAAAATTTATCATATCCTTAGTCATTCTAGTGGCCTAGTACCTAATGCATACGATAACCTAATTGAGTCGCGTATGAGTTACCCAGATATTGTCGAGCGGCTATTGACTGTTGAGCCTATCTGCAAACCAAGCGAGTGCTACGGCTATCAAAATGTGATGTTTAGTTTGATTGACTCAGTGATTTATCAATCAACACAGATGGACTACTCACATTGGATTTCAGAATATATCTTTGCACCTTTAAAAATGGTGGATGCCAGTGTTGGTTTTGAGGGGATGGTTAAAGACAACAACTATGCTCACCCTCATGTACGCGGTAGAAAGCGTTGGTATACATCTCGTTTAAAGAAAAATTACTATAAAGTGCCTGCAGCTGCAGGTGTAAACGCCAGCGCAAATGACATGGCTATTTGGTTAAATGCGCAGCTAGGACAATACCCAGATGTATTACCACTCGAAGCATTGATCAAACAAACCCGTCCTTATACACATACTAAAAAAGAAACTCGTCGCCGAGTTTGGCGAAGCCATGTTAAAGATGCTTACTATGGATTGGGTTGGCGTGTTTACAACTATGATGATGAAGTACTTTATTACCACAGTGGTTGGGTTCAAGGCTATCGCAGCGATATTGTAGTATTCCCGCATCTAAACATAGGGTTTAGCTTAGTTCTCAATGCAGAAACAGGGTTAATTAATGAATTAACTACCGAGTTTATTAATCGGGTTCTTAAATACACGCGAGAGCAAAAATAGCCTAGCTAAAAAGTTTAGTTACAAATTAATGCAAAATTATTTCTGCCTACAAAAAAGCCAGCATATTTGCTGGCTTTTTCTGATTCGAAATTTCACAAGGCAGGATTAACCGCGTGGTAATTGAATCTTTTTCTCTTCGCTTTGGCGATACAATACAATTGTATGGCCAATTGTTTGTAGTTTTATTGCGCCTGTCTCGCGAACAATTGCGTCAAAAATCAATGTTTTAGTTTCACGTTCATCTGTAGGAACTTTAACTTTGATTAGTTCATGAATTTCTAGGGCGCTTTCAATTTCAACTAAAACGCCTTCGGTTAATCCGTTTGCACCAAGTAATACAACAGGTTTTAAACTGTGCGCTTGGCCTTTTAAAAACTGCTTTTGTTTGTTCGATAATTTCATCATGTTACAAATTTTGCTGAATATGGCTTGAATTAAGGGTATTCTAACGCCATCTAGAGAATATTACTAATTAGTTACGTATTAATTTTATGGCAAATAAAAAACATTCAGCCAGTTCTAAGCGTTGGCTGAAAGAACATTTCGACGATCCTTATGTTCACGAAGCGCAAAAGAAAGGTTGGCGTTCTCGTGCGGTATTCAAATTAGACGAAATTCAAAACAAAGATAAATTAATCAAACCATCGATGACGGTGGTTGATTTAGGTGCTGCGCCAGGTAGTTGGTCGCAATATTTAGCAGAAAAAGTAGGTGATAAAGGTCAAGTAATTGCTTGTGATATCTTACCTATGGATTCCTTAGCAGGTGTTGACTTCTTACAAGGCGACTTTCGTGAAGAAGCGGTACTTGATGCACTATTGACCCGTATTGATGGAAAAAATGTTGATGTAGTTTTTTCTGATATGGCACCCAATATGAGCGGCAATACATCTGTTGACCAAGCTGGTAGTATGTACTTAGTTGAGTTGGCATTAGATATGTGCCACCAAGTTTTAAAGAAAAATGGCGCATTTTGTGTCAAAGTCTTCCAAGGCGAAGGATTTGATCAATACTTGCAGGAAGTACGTAATAGCTTTAAAGCGGTTAAAATTAGAAAGCCCGATGCATCACGCGCCCGTTCTCGGGAAGTTTATATAGTGGCGACAGGCTACAAACTGTAGTACAGTTGTGCTGCGTTAAGTTGAATTTAAATTAATTGGATACAAGAGGTTAACTCCTTGAGCGATATGGCGAAAAATCTAATACTCTGGCTGGTCATTGCAGTAGTGCTAATGTCAGTGTTTCAGAGCTTTAATGGTGGTGATCAGGCAGATCGCCAAACAAGTTACACTCAATTTGTTAGCGACGCTCGTAGTGGCGCTATCCAAGAAGTCTCAATTGAAAGCACCACAGGTACGATTACTGGTACTAAAACAAATGGTGAGCGCTTTCAAACCATCATGCCAATGTATGATAAAGACATCTTGAATGATCTTTTAAAAAGCAACGTTAATGTAAAAGGCGTTAAGCCAGAAGAGCAGTCATTCCTCGCCAGCATTTTAATCTCTTGGTTCCCGATGTTACTGCTTATTGGTGTGTGGATTTTCTTCATGCGTCAAATGCAAGGTGGTGGCGGTAAAGGCGCGATGTCTTTCGGTAAGAGTAAAGCGCGCCTGATGAGTGAAGACCAAGTTAAAACGACGTTTGCTGATGTTGCTGGTTGTGACGAAGCGAAAGAAGATGTAACTGAGCTGGTTGACTTCTTACGTGACCCATCAAAATTCCAAAAGCTAGGTGGTAGCATCCCGAAAGGCGTGTTGATGGTTGGTCCTCCAGGTACGGGTAAAACGTTACTTGCTAAAGCAGTAGCTGGTGAAGCTAAAGTGCCGTTTTTCACAATTTCAGGTTCTGATTTCGTAGAAATGTTTGTAGGTGTTGGTGCTTCACGTGTACGTGACATGTTCGAGCAAGCGAAAAAAGCAGCACCTTGTATCATCTTTATAGATGAAATCGATGCAGTAGGCCGTAAACGTGGCGCTGGTATGGGTGGTGGTCACGATGAGCGTGAGCAAACACTTAACCAAATGCTTGTTGAAATGGACGGCTTTGAAGGTAACGAAGGTATTATCGTTATCGCTGCAACGAACCGCCCAGATGTATTAGACCCTGCGTTATTACGTCCTGGTCGTTTTGACCGTCAAGTTGTTGTTGGACTTCCTGATATTCGTGGTCGTGAACAAATTCTTAAAGTTCACATGCGTAAAGTGCCACTAGGCGACAACGTAGAAGCCGCAGTTATTGCACGTGGTACGCCAGGTTTCTCTGGTGCTGACCTTGCAAACTTAGTTAACGAAGCCGCGTTATACGCAGCTCGTGGTAACAAACGTGTAGTAAGCATGGCAGAGTTTGACGCTGCAAAAGATAAAATCATGATGGGTGCAGAGCGCAAGACCATGGTGATGAGTGAGCAGGAAAAAGAAATGACTGCTTACCATGAAGCGGGTCACGCGATTGTTGGTCGCATGGTACCTGAACATGATCCAGTTTATAAAGTGTCTATCATTCCTCGTGGTCGTGCACTTGGTGTCACTATGTACCTGCCTGAGCAAGACCGTGTGAGCCACTCTAAAGAGCTATTAGAGTCAATGATCTCTAGCCTTTACGGTGGTCGTATAGCAGAAGCACTGATCTATGGTGAAGATAAAGTGACAACCGGTGCAAGTAACGATATTGAACGTGCAACCGATATTGCTCGTAAAATGGTTACTCAATGGGGTCTAAGTGAAAAACTAGGTCCATTACTTTACGCTGAAGATCAAAACGAAATGTACATGGGTGGCGGCGGTAGCCGTGCTATGAGCATGTCTGATGAAACTGCAAAAGTGATCGACACAGAAGTTCGTTTATTCTCAGATCGTAACTACCAACGTGCAGAGCAAATCCTTAAAGATAACATTGATATCTTACATGCGATGAAAGATGCACTTATGAAGTACGAGACGATTGATGCGGGTCAAATTGATGACTTAATGGCACGTCAGCCTGTACGTGAGCCACGTGATGTTCATGACCGCCGTTCAGATGATAAAAAGCCAGCTCCTTCTGCTGCAAAAGTTGTCGAAAACGACACAAAAGAGCCAGAAGAATCATCAGAAACAAAAACAAATGTTGATGACAAAGCCGAATAGTCGGTACAATTAGACACAGAAAGGCCCCGCTAGTCGGGGCTTTTTTATTTCAAAAAATGCGCAATTTTCAAACTGTTATCTAGAATAATAAATGCGCAATTGACGCTAATTTATAGCATAGGTGTTCAATGACCGTTCTTAACTTACCTCGAGGTCGCACATTACACCTCGATTCCCCAGTGGTGATGGGGATTTTAAATGTCACTCCAGATTCATTCTCTGATGGCGGTAGTTATTGCCAGCTAGACAGCGCTGTCAAACAAGCTCATGCGTTATTAAATCAAGGCGCAAAAATAATTGATATAGGTGGTGAGTCTACCCGCCCAGGGGCACCTGATGTATCTCTTGAAGATGAGCTTGAACGCGTTATTCCTTTAGTTAAAGCGCTTAGAGCAAGCAGTGATTGTATTATTTCGATTGATACCAGCAAGAGCGAAGTAATGCGCCAAGCGATAATCGCAGGAGCTGACATCATCAATGATGTTAGAGCGTTACAAGAACCTGGTGCAATTGAGGTACTGGCACAATACCCAGAGGTGGCAATTTGCTTAATGCATATGCAAGGTCAGCCTCGCACTATGCAAAGTAACCCGCATTATAATGACTTGTTTAATGATATTAATGAGTTCTTTGCAGAGCGTTTAGCTGTGTGTGAGCAAGCGGGCATTCAGCAACAACGTATTATTTTAGACCCGGGCTTTGGCTTTGGTAAGACTTTGGCTCATAATTATCAAATACTTAAAGAGTTTAATAT
>NZ_JAKEVM010000089.1 GCF_022398475.1 Pseudoalteromonas shioyasakiensis
AACTAATAACCAATATAATTAGTAACTTATACTTACCAAGCCAAATAACATTTACTATCTCGCGCAAGGATAATTCATTTTCAGTGAATTGATTTTTTAAAGTTTTTGACTGTGTTTCCATGATTTTCCGTAACACTTTGAGAGTTAAATACTACTAATAGCAGCAACTGCTACGCCTAACTGATAAACAATCTGTGTCGCAGTGCTCCACAGAGTTAGGTTGTCCATGTAATCTGAGTTCATTGGCACTACGATGGTATCGCCGGCTTCAAGCGTGTTTGTGTCATTAACTGCAAACCAGCTGCCTGTACTTGGGATTTTCACTGAGCCGTTAGCTTTGATGATATAGATTCGTTCATCTGCTGCGCGCTCTTTTAAGCCGCCACTAAGATCAATGTAATCGTCTACCGTAATACCTTGCTGGAATAAGTGTGAGGTTGCGTAGTTAACCTCACCAATTACACTGACTGAATCACGTTTGCTTGGTACATAAAGCGCATCACCATTTTGCAGAACAAGCCTTTGTTTATCTTCTACAATCAGTGGTAAATCAATGACTAAACGACCAACGGCTTCTACACTCGCGAGATCGTTCAATAACTTGTTCATTTCATCATATGAAAGGCTGTTACTGCTTACAGAATTCTCAAAGCTTTTTGATGCAATATCACGGCGTAAATCCTCCGAAAGTTTTGCTAATTGCTGTTGCTCTTGTTTGCGAATAGCTTCACGAGTGAAAATAGCAGCATTTGGCGCGGCAAATTCAGAAAAACCGCCAGCACGTTCTAGTAAGTTGCTTAATGTTTCACCGCGACGAATCGTGTAAACACCAGGGAATTTCACTTCGCCTTTAAGCTCTACCTTTACGTTTTCTTGCCAATTAGGAATAGAGAAGATATTAATACTATCTTTACTACGTAATGCGATATTTTCACCATTACTACCTAACATGGCAGCTTGCAGGTTAAATTTTATATGTTTAACTTTTGATGCGTCGCCATCCATTACACGGGTTATTTCAGCTTGCTCAGTATAAGCAGACTCAAGTAAACCACCGGCGGCGGCTATCAAATCGTTTACTTCGCCATTAACTGTAAGAGGATAAACACCTGGGTAAGTTACATGGCCATTTATTTCTACAAGCTGCATTGCCATAGTGACTGTAGCTTGCTGCTTTAGTTTAGAAATAATTGGCTTTAATAGGTTAAAGCGACTGAAAACAGCATAATCTTTTGTCTCAAGTAGCTCTTCATCGTCAGTTAAATTGTGCTTGGCGATATCTGCAATCGATTTAGTTCTGTCTTCTTTTGACTTTGGTCCTGCTGATGAGCCTGTAACACCGATGTATTTTTCAAACTCTCTTTGCTGGTATTGATGCCATTGTTTTACTTTATACTGCTGCTCTTGCTGCGCTTCTGTAAGCGCCATATTTGCAAGTGCAGTTTCTTCAGCTTGTTTTTCCTGGTAGCGGCTAAATACAAAAAGCTTATCGTTAGCTTTTAACTCTAAATCATGCTCTGCAGCCTTAACAATCGCTTGTGCTATATCAAATTGAAAAACTTGAATATCACCTGCTACATTAACTTCACGAACAAGTAATCCGTAACCTAAATCAGCCTGGGGCAGCAAGTCACCACGCACCGAAGTTAGAACGTCTGAGATGTGTTTTCCTTGATGCCACTGATAATGACCCGGACGTGCAACAGCACCAATTAAGCTAATACTGTTTTGATATTGAAAGCTTACAGGATTAAAACGAATACGATCGCCATCACGAGGAGTATAATTAATTTGATTACCGCTAAAGTCTACTGATAACACTTCTTTCATATTATTGTTATTGAAGCGTTCAACAATTGCTTTTTTAGCGTAAGCTTGCGGCTTTAAACCACCCGCCATTTTTAATAACTGTGCTGCTGTTTCACCTTTTTTTAGCTCAAAAATAGCAGGGCGCTTTACTAAGCCTTCAACAGCGACTTGTGAGCCAACTGATGGGATAAACACCACATCGCCAGGCTTTAAAATAATATCGTTGCTGCTATCACCGTTGATTAATAGATCATACAAGTCAAAGTTTGCAACAACCTTACCCGCACGTTTAACTTGAATATTACGTAGTGAAGCAATATCAGATACCCCACCACTAACAAATAGTGCATGCGATACGGTAGTCAGTGATGAAACAGAATAACTACCCGGTTTGTACGCTTCACCAAGCACTAGCACACGAATGCTACGAAGTTTACCTACTGAAACAAATGCTTTAATACCAATTACTTCTTGTTCAACTTTTGCTTTGATTAACTCTTTGACTTCTGCAAAAGTCAGACCCGCCACTTGAACAGGACTTAAGTTTGGAATGCTGATACGCCCTTCGCGGTCAACAACAACTTCATAGCTCTCGCTTTCTTTACCGTAAAAGTTGATGTTAAGTGTATCGCCACGACCAATTAAGTAGGTATCAGGAACGGCGGCATTTTCACTTGGCATAAATGATGTTGGCTCACCAGCAAACAAGTCATAACCAAAAGGCTTTACTTCATCAACTTTTGGAGCAAAGCGCTCTTCATCTGTTAATTGTTCTTTTTCTTGTTCTAAACGAGGTTGTATTGTTGATTCTTGTTCAATTTGGTCGGTTGAAGATTTCTTACCTGTAATCGTCGATAAATCTACACCATACTGCCTTGCTAGTGCCTCTTGCTGCGCTCTAGGAAGCTTTTTAAATTGTTCGATTTGTGCGGCTGTAGGAGTAAAAGCCAATACTGATGCGGAAGTTAACAGCAAAAAAGTAATGAAGAGTCTTTTAAATAACATCACAAGTAGGGATATCCATAGTTCTACAGTCAAAAAGATTGTCTATTCTACCTGAAATACAGGGAAATAAAAAAGGGACTTTCGTCCCTTTTTGTCATTAAATTGTCAACAAAACGATTTATTTAGTTAAAAACTGTAAACTAGCGTTAGTGACGTTTCTGTATCTGTGTTTTCTTTATCATCAGCAACATCTGAGTTGTGAGTGATGTTGTAAGCTACTTTCATTTGTAGTGAGCCATTGATCTTAGCGAGTATTGCAGACTCTGAGCGTGTTTTAGTGTTGGTATCACCATATTCAACTGATACTAACTGAGTAAAACGTGCGCTATCTGAAATTTGCCAATTGTAATCAACTTTACCTAAGGCGATTGCTTCACCCTCACGCTCACCTGCAAGTGAATTACCGTTGTCATCAACTTCTGTGCTGTCATCAGGATATTGGAAGTACTTATAACCCGGACCGATTTCAGCGTTTAGCCACATGTCAGAACGGTCGATTAGGCGTAAACCGTAACCTGCTGAGATAACTGATTCGTTACGGTATGCACCAAAGTAATCAGATACGTGCGAGCCGTAGATGAATAAGTGTGAATGCTTTTCGTTTAACTTATAGTTACCTTGTGCTGAGATTGAGTACTTTTCGTTAGTACGCTGTGTTTCTTTAACACCTTGATCGTTTTCGATCTCATCTTCTTTGTAGATGCCGTCTAACTTGTACTCGTTATTCCAGTTTTCTAAGTTATGTAAAACCTTAACACCACCTTTTAGAGTTGTTGTTTCAGTGTTACCACTTGTAATAATGGCACCTAGTTCACTGGTTACATCCCAAGTTTTGGTTTCATCTGCTGCGAATGCGCTAGTTGCAGCGCTTGCTGCAACTAGAATTGATAATGCTTTTAATTTCATTAAAAAATAACCTTTACTACTTGTACGTTAGACTTAATTAGTCTTCTTTGTGCAAATGAACATCCATTTGCGGGAATGGGATTGTGATGTTGGCATCGTCTAATGCGATCTTAATGTTTTCCATTAAATCGAAATACGTTGGCCAATAATCAGCAGAGTTAACCCAAGGGCGAACTACAAAGTTTACGCTTGAATCTGCAAGCTCAGATACAGCTACTGTATATGCTGGGTCTTTTAGTAAGCGCTCTTCTTTATCTAAAACTGATTTAAGAACTGCTTTTGCTTCTTTAAGATCTGCATCGTAACCAACACCGATTACTAAATCGATACGACGAGTTGATTCACGAGAGAAATTTGTAATTGGGCTGCCCATAATTGATGAGTTAGGCATGATAATTACTTTGTTGTCTGGTGTACGTAATTCTGTAGAGAAAATTTCGATTTTCTTAACTGTACCCGCTTTACCACCTGCTTCTACATAGTCACCTGATTTGAAAGGACGAAGTAAGATAATTAAAACACCTGATGCAAAGTTAGATAATGAACCTTGTAATGCTAAACCCACTGCTAAACCAGCCGCACCTAAAATAGCAATGAATGAAGTAGTTTCAATACCTAATTGAGATAGTGCCATTAAGATTGTTGCAGCAAATACAATTGCATAGACAATACTAGCAACAAATGAACCTACAGCTTTATCGACTTTCTTTTTATCAAATGCTTTTTCAGTTAAGCCTTCGCAGAATTTAGCGATGCGACCACCGATGAAGAAAATGATTAGCGCTAGAACCGCCTGAACGGCGTAATGTATGATTAAACCTGAATTCTCGTTGATCCAGTTCATTATTGTATCCATGTTCTCTCCTGAAGTTCATTTTTAGCATAACGCTGTACAAATTATATATGATCTTTGGTTAAAAAATCATTAAATTACGCGTAAAACTACGAAATGAGTATTTGCTCAATTACAAAAACCGCAAGTCTAATCTGCGAAACTGAACGCGAGCTGACCAGCGATGGTTTTCTGAATTTTCTGAGGTAAATAAGTTTTTTCTACTTTTTTCAATTTAGGGCTTCACAAGCCAACCTTAATTATGTAATATGCGCGCCACACCAAACGAGGTGTATCTCAGTGGCGGCTGTAGCTCAGTTGGTAGAGCCCCGGATTGTGATTCCGGTTGTCGTGGGTTCAAGCCCCATCAGTCGCCCCACTTCTCCCCCTTTGTAAATCTATATATTTTTCTAAAAGTTTTTCTATTTTAAATTCCAAGATTTATCTTTAACACCTGTTTTCAATTCAAAAAGCCGTCAGCTGTCAGTTTTGAGCCGAACTGTGTTGTTTGATCGCAATACATTCCGCCTTCAGATGGGTGTTGAATGTAAGACGCGCCAAGCAAGCGTGACGCCTACGAGATGCGAGATGCGAGATGCAGGGGAATGTAGGCGTGAAATTTATTTCGCGCGAAATATTAACAGCAGTGCCGTGTTTGAGGCGCGCCAAGCAAGCGTGACGCCTACGATGTAGGAGGTACTATAGTGGCGAAGTCTTTAAGGGTAATTCACGGCTAAAGCCCTTCCTACGAGACAAGAGATGCGAGGTGCGAGGTGCGAGGTGCGAGGTGCGAGATATTGTAGGCGTGAAATTTATTTCGCGCGAAATGTTAGCAGCAGTGCCGTGTTTGAGGCGCGCCAAGCAAGCGTGACGCCTACGATGTAGGAGGTACTTTAGTGCCGAAGTCTTTAAGGATAATTCACGGCTAAAGCCCTTCCTACGAGATGCGAAATATTGTAGGCGTGAAATTTATTTCGCGCGAAAACCTAGCACCTAGCCCCCTAGTACCTAGCGCCTTATTTTTTCAAACCCCAAACAAAAAAATGCCACCTTTCGGTGGCATTACACACGGGATTATTTCTATTTACTAGAAATGCTTTTCAAAGTTCAAGGTGGTGCGCTTTTCACCCAACCTCAAACTCATAATTACTTCCAACTTTTCATCTTGTGGCCTTTAACAGCATAGAAAAGTATGAATAAATAACAAGGCAACATCACAATATAAGCCATTTGTTGTGCTTCTGCGCTTTTTACGCCGCCACTTGCTAAGCCCCAAAATAATGGACCAAACGCTCCACCGGCAATACCCATAACGAGCAGACCAGAGCCTACACTAGTTAGCTTGCCTAAACCAGATAACGCTAACGGCCAAACTGCCGGCCATACAATGGCATTAGCAAAGCCTAGCACAGCAATGAGCAATAAGGTATCAGGTAGTACCGATTTTAGGCCAAATAATGTTGATATAAATACAGTTTCATTGCTACCTGTAACTATCGCTAGAGTTAACACGCAACCCAATACCGCTGAAATTGTCAGTGCTGTTTGCTGCGATAACACTCTTGGGATAAGTAAAATCCCTAAAAAGTAACCTAGCACCATGCAGCCCATGGTGTATGATGTCATAACACTGTATTTTTCAACACCTAACGACAACGCAAAACTGCCAATGGTATCACCAGCAATTACTTCAACTGCCACATAAACAAAAAGTGCCACAATCCCTAAGGCAAGACTCGGATGGCTCAGCGCTTCTTTTACCTGCCCTGGTTTTTGTTCATCAACATCGTCATCAATTAACTCGGGTAATGGCATTTTAGTCACCGCAAAGCCGAGTATACCAATAAAAATAGCCATCCCTAAATACGGTAAAATTAAGCCATTGGCCATTGCGTCAATATCAGTTTGGCTGAGCTCTTTACCTACAAAGCCTTTAAAATCGCTGAGTATCAGAGCAGTAAATACAATCGGTGCTACAACACCCGCACCTTTATTTAATATACCCATAATACTAACGCGAGCCGCAGCTGATTCTTCGGGGCCAATTCTTACTACGTATGGGTTAACCGCTGTTTGTAATAACGTTTGCCCAGCCCCCATAACAAGCTGCGCGAATAAAAACAGTGCAAAAATTTGCGTTTTTGCAGCAGGAATAAACAGTAGACCTGCCACCATCATGGTCGCCATACCCAGCGCCATACCGTTTTTATAACCTACCTTTCTGATGATCATCGCCGAAGGTAGAGCCGTAAAAGTCACGGCGATATAAAACGAGAAAATAATCAGCGATGCCTGAAAAGGTGAAAGCTGCAAAATTTGCTGTAAAAATGGCATCAGTGAACCATTCAACCACGTAGCAAAACCCAGTATAAAAAACAGCGTGGCAACAATCGCCATGGGCACAACACTGCTTTGTTTATTCGTTTCAGACATAACATTTCCTATAACAGCACAGTTCGACTCTTCAGCGCTGCTCATTCAGATGATTATATAAAAGAGATATTAAATATTTATAACACTATCGCAACAAAAATGACAGCGCTGACATATTTCTTTTAAGTGGTTTCTAGGAGCCGTCAGCTTTCAGCTGTCAGTTTTGAGCCGAACAGTGTTGAATGTAAGACGCGCCAAGCAAGCGTGACGCCTACGAGATACGAGATACGAGATACGAGATACGAGATACGAGATACGAGATACGAGATACGAGATGCGAGATGCGAGATGCGAGATGCGAGATACGAGATGCGAGATGCGATATGCGAGGTGCGAGATGCGGGGTGTTGTAGGCGTGAAATTTATTTCGCGCGATATTTTAAGATTAGCCGTCAGCTTTCAGTTTTGAGCGAACGGTGTTGAATGTAAGACGCGCCAAGCAAGCGTGACGCCTACGAGGTGCGAGATGCGAGATGCGGGATGCGGGATGCGGGATGCGGGATGCGGGATGCGGGATGCGAGGTATTGTAGACGTGAAATTTATTTCGCGCGAAGTTTTTAGGCCGCCAGATTTTAGTCAGACGCGCAAGCAAAAATGACGCCTACACTTTGCTGTAGGCGTCACATTTATTCATCGCAAAAACATTACTCACCAACAACGGTCACGCGGCTGGTTTGTTTTGCGTTTAAGCGGGTGCGTAAAGCAACCTTTGCATTGTTATCAACCTTCACAGGCCCAACGTAAGTTTGCCAGCTTTGGCCGTTGTCTAGGCTGTATTCAATGCTCAAATAAGCAAATGCGCTGTTGGCATACAACTTACCATTTTCAATCACACCGCCTGGTACCGGTAAATGCAGATCAATGCCATCTTTGGCTAACTTATCAAGCTCTTTTAAACCGACTGCACTTGAGAACTCAGCCCAGTCTTTTGCTTGTTTTTTACTATCGACGTTTTCGCCTTCCCAATCGGCTTTATGCCATGCGCGCTCTGCCACTGACAGAATACGCGGGAAGATCATGGCTAATACTTGCTCTTCAGTACGGATTGTTTCTGACCATACCTGACCTTGCATACCCAAAATATTCTCTGGCTTTTCAAGTTTAGGTAACGGGCGACCCACCAACGCTTCTAAATTAACGATTGGCTCACGGGTGCGGGTGTAATCAGCATTGGCATACACGTCATCAGGCATGTAATTAAAGGCTTTTTTAGTATCTGTGTAACGAGTGGCCCAGTAATAACCACGCTCTTCAGGACTTGCTTCGTATGGGTGGTCAAAGTACAAATGCGTACCGTGTGATAACACCACTTGATAACCAGCATTTGCTAGGCGGTATGCTCTATCGGCAACGCCCCATTCCCAAATGTTATCCCAAGTATTAACGGTAAAGGTTTTGTTAGGGAACTCATCACGTTTAAACGAGTTTTCACGGTCGTACATGATGCCATCTTCCCAAATCCCCGGAGAAATACCGCGTTTTTCAAGTAAGGTTGCAACACGTTGTGTGAAATAAGGTTTTAAATCAGCCGGGCCAGCTACACCGTTATTAGGATCAGCAAATAACGCCTGACAGATTGGCGAGCCTATCCACGAACCAGCACCGACTTCATCACCACCAATATGCAGGTTCTTTAACTGCACACCTGCTTCGCGGTACATCTGCTGAAGTTCATAAGTTACTTTATCTAAAAATGCGTAGGTAGAGTCCATACACACATTCATTGAGTTATCTTTGTAGTTTTGTACCGTCATGTACACAGAGGTATCTTTTGGATCAGTAAGCAAGTATTGCGTTGCCGGCCCCATATCTATGTGTTGAATTTCTTTGTTTGCAGAGCGCGTTTTAATGTTGTTTTTAGCGGCTTTCTTAGCTTCTTCTAACATGTTGTGATAACGCGCTTCCATCGCTTTGATTGAGGCACGCGCATGGCCAGGGCCTTCAACTTCAAGGATGATTTGAATATGGCGGTCTTTCGCAAACTTTAATAGCTCAACAAACTCATCACGTTTCAAATAACCGTTGCCAGAGCCTGATTTAAATGGCCCTGTGCCAAGCTGAGTTAATAAACACTCGCGCTCTTCTAAATCAAAGCAGCGATTGCCGCCAACGTCTGTGAGCTCTGGTAACCCTGGGATCTCAAGTCGCCAGCCTTCATCTTCTGAAAAGTGCCAGTGTAGCTTATTCATTTTATAGCGAGCCATTTGCTCAACCAGCTTGAACATGGCTTCTTTGCCATGATAGTTACGACCATTATCGTAATGCATACCACGCCAACCATAACGCGGCGAGTCTTCAAGTTCTAACTGCGGTAAACTGGCACTGCCTTGGCTATTTGCTGGAATGAGGTTCAATAAGCTTTGCATCGCATAAAACACACCAGCATTATCGCTACCTACTATGGTGATCACTTCGTCATCAACCTCTAGAGTGTAGCTTTCTGGTTTTGCATTATTGAGTTTAGGGTCGACTTTTAAGCGTATTACTTTATCTTTGCCGACATCGATATGATCAGGCTGTGCTTTAAGGCTAATGCCATAGTCATCTTGTAAGTCTTGCATAAACACCATAACTTCTTGCTTAAGCTGGCCTTGATAACTGATTTGCCAATTATTGTTTAACGTTGCACTACCACGATTAAAATCGACTTTACGAGGCTTAGGAATAATACGCTTTAAAGCATCGTCTTTACTGATCGACACCTTGTCAGCGCTATTACGCTCGAAACGTACTTTTGCCGTTGCTAAAACCGATAAATCTTTTGGCTCATTGTAACGGCGTAACTGATTTTCGCGGGTAAATGGCGTAACAAACTGTTTAAAGTCTTCAGTGTCGGTATTGGCAAATACGGCGGGTTTATTCTTACCTGAAACAAAAAATGCCCGTGGCATAAAGTCACTATAAGCAACAATCCACACTTGCGCATCGTACGGCAGCTCTAAGCTTTCACCTGCTGCTAAACCTTTAAACGAGCTCGTTGGTACGATGCGGTGTAAGTCACCATTAACGTGTTCAATGTTTAGGCCAGCGACATGCTCGGTTGAGATTTTACGAACGGAGTGAATATAAAGCTGCCAGTCGCTCTCGCCTGCAGGTAACGCCACATCAGAGCCATTATTGAGGGTAATTTTTCCTAAAAAGCCCGCATCTTTATTACGAAAGTTATCTTCTACCGAAAACAGCAGTTCGGTACCTTTCGCAAACTGATCAACTTGCGATTGAGTTAATGCTGCACTTGCCATTAAAGGCGCAGTCGCTAGCATTACCGCGAATAGTGACTTCTTAAAATCCATTACTTTCTCCTCGTTTAAGCCCTGAGTGTACGGTATTTCTGCGTACTATTTTTCATTTTTGTTAATAATTCGTTCCTATCATATAAAAACTAAAATGACAGCGCTATCATTTTGTGAAAATAAAAGGTGAGGAGTTAGAAGCTTTAAGCCGCAAACTGTAAGTTTGAAGCCGAATTGTGTTGTTTGTTGGTAAGGCGTTAGTCCATCGAAGGGGTGTTGAATGTTAGACGCGCCAAGCAAGCGTGACGCCTACATGGTAGGAGGCGTTTTAACGCCGAATAGATCTGACCTATTCACGGCTAAAGCCGTTCCTACGAGGTGCAAAGTATTGTAGGCGTGAAATTTATTTCGCGCTATGCTTTGGATTTGCCGTCAAGGTGTTGAATGTAAAACCCGCCAAGCAAGCGTGACGCCTACATGGTAGGAGGCGTTTTAACGCCGAATAGATCTGACCTATTCACGGCTAAAGCCGTTCCTACGAGGTGCAAAGTATTGTAGGCGTGAAATTTATTTCGCGCGCACTTATAGCTTATAGCTTATAGCTTATAGCTTATAGCTTATAGCTTATAGCTTATAGCTTATAGCTTATAGCTTATAGCTTATCGCTTATCGCTTATCGCTTATAGCTCAAACCTTAACACAAAGATATTTCTCTTCTAGATACTCATCTAACCCTTGGTGGCCGCCTTCTCGGCCTAAGCCAGACTGTTTAACGCCGCCAAATGGCGCTACGGGATTTGAAATAAGACCTTCGTTAATACCAATCATGCCGTATTCGAGTGCTTCGCTTACGCGATAAACTTGCTTGATGTTTTCACTATAAAAATACGCAGCTAAACCATAAGGTACGTCGTTCGCAAGCTGAAGAACTTCTTGTTCATCATCAAAAGCGATGATGCTGACTACAGGGCCAAACACTTCATCATGATAGATATCCATCTCTGGGGTTACATCGGTTAAAATTAATGGCGCTTGAAAGCTACCTTCAAGCTCGCTGTTGTCACCGATTAACGACGCCCCTTTATCAACCGCATCTTGCACAAGCGTTTGAACTTTCTCTTTTGCCTTAGGGTAAATTAATGGGCCAATATCTACCCCGTCATCAAGACCATTACCTACCTTTAACTCAGCTACTTTGTCTGTGAGTTTTTCGAGCACCGTTTCAAGCACTGAGCGCTGAACAAAAATTCGGTTAGCGGCAACACAGGTTTGTCCTGCGTTTCTAAATTTAGCCCCCATAAGGCCAGCAACCGCCTCATCTAAATCGGCATTATCGAAAATAATGAACGGTGCATTGCCACCAAGTTCCATCGATGTTTGTTTAATTGTTGAAGCGCACTGCGATAGTAACTGCTTACCTACACCGGTTGAGCCTGTGAATGTGAACTTACGCACTCGCTCCGACTCGGTCATGATCTCACCCACCATTTTGGCGTTTTCAGAGACCACTACGTTCAGCGCACCTTTTACAAACCCTGCTTTATCAGCAAGGTAGGCTAAGGCAATAGCGCATAATGGCGTATGCTCCGAAGGTTTAATCACAAAACTACAACCCGCGGCATAAGCGGGTGCCACTTTACGGGTGATCATCGCAATCGGGAAATTCCAAGGTGTAATACCAGCCACCACACCGATTGGCTGTTTTATCGTTGTCAAACGATGCTTGCTGTCGGTAGCAGGGATCGTGTCGCCATAACTGCGCTTTGCTTCTTCGCTAAACCACTTAATAAAGCCAGCACCGTATTCAACTTCGCCCAGGGCTTCTTTTAAAGGCTTACCCTGCTCTTTGGTCATTAGTTCAGCGAGCTGTTGCTTGTGCTCAATGACTAAGTCGTACCAACGGCGTAACGTTTCACTACGCTCGGTTGCGGTTGTTTGCTTTAATTTGCTAAATGCCTCGTCAGCACTTTTTATTGCTTGCTCAACGCCAGCCTCATCAATATTAGAGACCTGCGTAATTGCTTGTCCAGTTGCGGGGTTATCTACACTAAAACGCTGGCTCGTAGAGTAAAAGTCACCGTCGATAAACGAATCAGAAAAAACCAAATCAGACATAGAACCTCCAAGTAAAAGCTATCAGCTATCAGCTATCAGCTATCAGCTATCAGCTATCAGCTATCAGCTATCAGCTATCAGCTATCAGCTATCAGCTATCAGCTATCAGCTATCAGCTATCAGCTATCAGCTATCAGCTATCAGCTATCAGCTATCAGCTATCAGCTATCAGCTATCAGCTATCAAAAGCTTAAGAAAATCGGGAAATAAATGTAAAGCTATTGCTGTTCAAAAACACTAATAACTGAACCACCCTCTCGTTCTGCTAAAAACTGACGGCTGAAAGCTGACAGCTCTAAAAAACAAAAAACCGCTGTAGAGACCAAGCAACTACAGCGGTTTTTACGAAATCAAAGCCGTTAAAAATTAATGCTCTTCATTAACGATATTGAGATTATACTTTGGAATTTCAACCACTAAATCTTCATCTTTGATCACCGCTTGGCAACCAAGGCGTGACTCAGGCTCAAGACCCCATGCTTTATCTAGCATGTCATCTTCTAGCTCATCGCTCTCATCTAAAGAGTCAAAACCTTCACGGATGACTAAGTGGCATGTTGTACACGCACATGATTTTTCACATGCATGTGGAATGCTAATACCATTCTTTAGCGCTACATCTAATACCGTTTCACCTGCAGGAGCTTCAATAGCAGCGCCTTCTGGGCATAACTCTTCGTGTGGAAGAAAAATAATTTGTGGCATACCTTACCTCGTTAAACTTCGTCTACTGACTGCCCTTGCAGCGCTTTTTTGATTGATGCATCCATTCTGCGAGCAGCAAATTCGCTACTTGCATTGTCTACAGCTTCAATCGCTGCTTTAATTTCTGCAGGTGTTGTTGCGCTTTCACGTACGGCAACAAGTTTAGCAATTTCTGCTTTTAACGCACCTAATTCTTGTTCATCAAGTAATGCACTGTCGGTTGCCAATGATGCTTCAAGCGCTTCAACTACACGTAACGCTTCAACTTGCTGCTCTTTAAGCATACGCGCTTGCATGTCGTCTTTCGCGTTAGTCATTGACTCTTTAAGCATGTTTGCAACTTGGTCGTCCGATAAACCAAATGATGGTTTGACCTGAATTTCAGCTTGCACACCCGTTGATTTTTCCATTGCCGATACACTTAATAGACCATCAGCATCTACTTTAAAGGTTACGCGAATGTGCGCAGCACCTGCTGCCATGGCCGGAATACCTTTTAAGCTGAATTTAGCCAACGAACGACAATCATCAACTAGCTCACGCTCACCTTGTAATACATGCAGTGACATTGCCGTTTGACCATCTTTGAAAGTAGTAAACTCTTGTGCACGTGCAACAGGGATCGTAGTGTTACGTGGAATGATTTTCTCAACCAAGCCACCCATGGTTTCAAGACCTAGCGACAGTGGTAATACGTCTAATAGCAACATGTCTGAATCTGGCTTATTACCAACCAGTACGTCTGCTTGTAATGCCGCACCGAGTGCAACTACGCGATCTGGGTCGATAGAAGTCAGTGGCTCTTTATCAAAAAATGCAGCAACTTGAGAGCGTACAATTGGCATACGAGTCGAGCCGCCAACCATTACAACTTGCAGTACTTCTTCATTCTCGATACCGGCATCTTTAACAGCACGGCGACAAGAGCGTAGTGTTTTCTTCACAAGGCTAAGAGCTAGCTCATCAAACGTTTCGCGGGTAACTTCAACCTTGTGGCTTTGACCATCAAACTCTAAACCAACATTTACAGTTTGGTATTGGCTCAGCGCTTCTTTACACGCTTTTGCTTTATTGATGAATAAACGCAATACCGATGCAGAAAGCTCGCTCACACCCGTTTGTTTTTTGAAGTAATCAACTAATAGCGAGTCAAAATCGTCACCACCAAGGCTTGAGTCACCGCCTGTAGCAAGTACTTCGAATACGCCTTGGTGTAAACGTAAAATAGAAATATCGAAGGTACCGCCACCCAAATCGTACACGGCGATAATGCCTTCTTGGCCTGAATCAAGGCCATAAGCAACAGCCGCAGCCGTTGGCTCGTTTAATAAACGTAATACCTTGATACCTGCAAGCTCTGCGGCATCTTTAGTGCTTTGACGCTGAGCATCATCAAAATAAGCTGGCACAGTAATTACCGCGCCTAAGATGTCTTGGCCTGCAAAGCTGTCTTCTGCACGTAATTTTAATGCTTTTAAAATTTCACTCGATGCAGTAACAGGGCTAATTGCACCCGCAACCGTGCTGATTGCTAATGAGCCATCATGCTCACAAAATTCATACGGCAGTTGACCATAGCTTTTTTCGATTTCAGTCTGAGTTTTACCTAAAAAACGCTTAACCGAGATTAGTGTGTTTGCAGGGTCTTGAGTAGCAGCTGCTGCCGCTCGTTCACCTACCACAATGCTATCTGCTTGGTATTGCACTACCGATGGTAGCATCGCGTTGCCTGCTAAATCAGTTAGTGTGCGCGCTTCGCCGCTTTGCACTGTTGCAACTAACGAGTTAGTCGTACCAAGGTCAATACCGACTGCTAATTTGTGCTCATGTGGTGCCGCGCTCTGCCCCGGCTCAGCAATTTGCAATAATGCCATAATGCTCTTTTTAAACTCTTAAATAGCTGTTGTGTAACAACTAACGATTAATCATCAAATAAACTGTCTTCAATACGCTCTAGTTCATCGCGTAGCTTATAAACAAACTTCAATTTACGAATATTGTCAGCGGCAGCTTGCCATTGTTGCTCATCATTACTTGCCAGCTGAGCGGCTAATTCACTGCTGTATTGTTTATCGAGCTGTTTAATTTGCGCTTCAAACTGGGCAATTGCTGCATCAGGATCTGCGGCATTTTCAAGTTCTTCTAATTCTTCACGCAGCTCCATTTGCTGCATTAAGAATAGCGGGTCTTGTAATGTTTGTTGCTCGGCGCGAATATCAACACCAAGCTCGCTTAGCATGTACTCAGCACGTTTTACCGGGTGTTTTAAGGTTTGTAATGCATCATTGATTTCTGCTGCATTTTGCACAGCAAGTAATTTATCACGGCCGCTAGAGCTTGCGTGGCGATCTGGGTGAACTGCACGTTGCAGCTCAAGGTAGTGTTTATTAATAGTCGCTAAATCAATGTTGTAATCTACTGGAATTGCAAATAACTCAAAGTAACGCATTACATAATCCAACTCGGTAAACAGGAAAGAACAAAGCCCTACATAGGCAGGGCTTCAAGCAAAGAAAGTTTTATAAGCTTAAACGGTGAAGCTTTCGCCGCAACCACACTCATCGGCTTGGTTCGGGTTGTTAAACTTAAACCCTTCGTTCAAACCTTCTTTGGTGTAATCAAGCTCAGTCCCATCAATGTAGACTAAGCTTTTAGCATCAACGATCACTTTCACACCACGGCTTTCAAAAATTTCGTCGCCGTCTGCTAACTCATCAACAAATTCAAGAACATAAGCAAGACCTGAACAGCCCGTCGTTTTAATGCCAACGCGTAGGCCAATGCCTTTGCCGCGATTTGCTAAAAATGATTCTACGCGGTTTGCTGCCGCATCTGTCAATGTCACTGCCATGAATTTATCTCTTACTTCGCTTGTTTGCTTTTGTAGTCAGCAATTGCTGCTTGAATCGCGTCTTCTGCTAAAATTGAACAGTGAATTTTCACTGGCGGTAATTCAAGCTCAGCACTGATATCAGTGTTTTTGATTGTTGCAGCTTCATCTAATGTTTTGCCTTTTACCCACTCAGTTACAAGTGAAGAAGAAGCGATTGCGCTACCACAACCATATGTTTTGAATTTTGCATCTTCAATTACACCTTCTGGTGATACTTTGATTTGCAATTTCATTACGTCACCACATGCTGGTGCACCCACCATACCTGTTGCAACTGACGGATCATTTTTGTCTAAAGCACCCACGTTACGTGGATTTTCAACATGATCGATTACTTTATCACTATAAGCCATAATACTATCCTCACTACCTGCTAGCGGCGGCGATCACTGATTAGTGATGCGCCCACTCAACTGAATCTAAATCAATACCTTCTTGATGCATTTCCCATAGAGGAGACATCTCACGTAAACGGCCGATCGAGTTTTTGATTAGTTCAACGGTGTAATCAATCTCTTCTTCAGTCGTAAAGCGGCCAATGCTGAAACGAATTGAGCTGTGTGCCAACTCGTCATTACGGCCTAATGCACGTAGTACATAAGAAGGCTCTAAGCTTGCTGAGGTACAGGCTGAACCTGATGAAACAGCAATGTCTTTAACAGCCATTAATAACGACTCACCTTCAACAAAGTTGAAGCTGATATTTACAATACCTGGAACTGAGTGACTTGGTTCACCATTGAAGTAAACTTCGTCCATATCAGCCATGATGCCATCGATCAGGCGCTTACGAAGTGCGCTGATGTGTGCATGGTCTTTTTCGAAATCTTCTTTAGCGATTCTAAATGCCGCACCCATACCAACTAATTGGTGAGTAGCTAGAGTGCCTGAACGCATACCACGCTCATGACCACCACCGTGCATTTGCGCTTCTAAACGTGCGCGAGGCTTACGACGAACATAAAGTGCGCCTACACCTTTCGGGCCATATACTTTGTGGCCAGAGAACGACATGAAATCTACTTTTAACTGTTGCACGTCGATAAGTACTTTACCTGCGCTTTGTGCAGCATCTACGTGGAACATAATTTTGCGCTCACGGCACATTTCGCCGATTGTCGCGATATCTTGGATAACACCTAGCTCGTTATTTACGTGCATTACGCTCACAAGTACTGTGTCGTCACGCATTGCAGCTTCAAGCTTTTTAAGGTCAAGTAAACCGTTTTCTTCAACGTCCATATAGGTTACTTCGAAACCTTGACGCTCTAGTTCACGACACGTATCAAGCACTGCTTTGTGCTCTGTTTTAACAGTGATAACGTGCTTGCCTTTCTTTTTATAGAACTGCGCAGCACCTTTAATTGCTAGGTTGTTTGATTCTGTAGCACCTGAAGTGAAAACAATTTCACGCGGGTCAGCGTTGATCAGATCAGCAATATCTGTACGTGCTTGATCAACTGCTTCTTCTGCTTGCCAACCAAAACGGTGTGAGCGTGATGCAGGGTTACCAAAATTACCGTCCATAGTCAGGCATTGCATCATTTCTTTTGCCACACGTTCATCAACAGGCGTGGTTGCTGCGTAATCTAAATAAATCGGTAACTTCATTTCTCTCTCCGCTTTCGTCAAGCTACAGTTGACAGCTTACTTGAATGTTTTCCAGTTGCTTAATTGCATTGTTGATGCTGTTATCTTGGCGCGATGCGACTTCTTTCACATCTGACTTTTCCACCAATTCAGCAAGGGTAATACTATTTAAAAACTCTTCGATACGTGCGCTTAAGTCCGACCATAAGGTATGAGTCAAACAACGCATGCCGCTTTGGCAGCCACCCGTTGCATTGTGGCAACGTGTTGCATCAACAGACTCATCAACGGCGTTAATCACATCGCCGACAGAAATTTCGTTCGCTTCTCGACCTAGTAAATATCCGCCACCTGGGCCACGCACAGAGGTCACAAGGCCGTTTTTACGTAAACGGGCGAATAGTTGTTCAAGGTAAGATAACGAAATCTCTTGGCGTTCAGAAATATCGGCAAGAGGCACTGCACCCACATTTGTATGTAGTGCAACATCCAACATGGCGGTTACTGCGTATCTGCCTTTTGATGTTAACTTCATGGAGCCCCCGATGTTACTGCACGCTAAGGTGTGCAAATTTTAATTACCAGACCAAAATAGTCAAGTATTATATAAGCTATAAGCTATAAGCTATAAGCTATAAGCTATAAGCTATAAGCTATAAGCTATAAGCTATAAGCTATAAGCTATAAGCTATAAGCTATAAGCTATAAGCTCAGCATCAATACCTGACCTTTTTGGTCAAGTATTGAGTACATTTTAATTACCTGAGTAATTTAGTCAAGTATTATGATGAATAAAGCTTATAACCTAAACTTATTTAATAGACTTATTAATAGAGGTAAGAATACCGCGTAAGATGTTCATCTCAGCTTCTTCTGGACGTGCGCGGTTAAATAAGCGACGTAGTTTAGTCATCACCATGCCAGGGTGTTGCTTGATGATAAAACCTGTGTCGTTTAGCGTTTGCTCTAAGTGCTCGTAGAACAGCTCTGTTTGCTTCGCATTTGGGTAGGTTGCTTCGTCTTCTTCTTGTACTTTTGGCTGTTTATTTAAATATGCCATACGTGTTTCATAACATAGCGTTTGCACGGCCATTGCTAGATTTAGTGAGCTGTATTCAGGGTTTGCAGGAATACATACGTGGTAGTTACATTGTTGTAGCTCTTCGTTCGTTAAACCACTATTTTCACGACCAAACACGAGTGCAACAGGGCCATGTTCAGCCTCAGCCACTAATTTTTCACCACATTCACGCGGCTCAACCATAGGCCAAGATAAAGTACGTGAGCGTGCGCTGGTACCAATTGTTAAGCCACAATCAGCAATCGCATCTGCCAGTGTATCAACAACCACTGTTTTACCTAAAACATCAGTTGCACCGGCCGCAAGCGCACTCGCATGACTGTCAATTTCACAAGCAGGATCAACAAGATATAAATTTGATAAGCCCATCGTTTTCATAGCACGTGCCGCTGAGCCAATATTACCAGAATGTGATGTGTTAACTAATACGATACGAATATCATCAAGTGTCATTGCGTTGTTACTTACTGAAAGTCAAAAATTGCGGGGATTATAACATAGGTATTGGGTATCAGGTATCAGATTTCAGATTTCAGATTTCAGATTTCAGGTTTCAGGTTTCAGGTTTCAGGTTTCAGGTTTCAGGTTTCAGGTTTCAGGTTTCAGGTTTCAGGTTTCAGGTTTCAGGTTTCAGGTTTCAGGTTTCAGGTTTCAGGTTTCAGGTTTCAGGTTTCAGGTTTCAGGTTTCAGGTTTCAGGTTTCAGGTTTCAGGTTTCAGGTTTCAGGTTTCAGGTTTCAG
>NZ_JAKEVM010000009.1 GCF_022398475.1 Pseudoalteromonas shioyasakiensis
TACATATAGATAACCACAAAATAGAATAGTAGATATTAGTCAACCTAGTGGCTTACTCATTGCCTTTGAAACTGCAATTGCTGAAATTAAAATCATTGTCCCATTTAATTTACAAAAGGGGCTTTGGCTAAATAGTGCGGGGATCTTCCCCTTATTGAGATTCTGGTTAATCATCCGCTCATTACAGAACAATAATTCTTTTTTAGCGCAGTGCTTATAATTGCGGGAGTAATGACAATGAGCGAAGTAAATAATCCATTAGGCCTAATGGGCATTGAATTCACTGAATACGCAACACCAGATGCAGATTACATGGACAAAGTGTTTACTGATTTTGGCTTCTCAAAGCTAAAAAAATTCAAAGGTAAAGACATTGTTTACTACAACCAACATGACATTCATTTCTTACTGAACAATGAGCGTGAAGGTTTCTCTGCTGAATTTGCTAAAAGCCACGGTCCAGCAATCTGTTCTATGGGTTGGCGTGTAGAGAATGCACAAAAAGCATTCGAAGTTGCTGTTGAGCGCGGTGCAAAACCTGCAACAGACTCAACTCACAAAAACTTACCATACCCTGCTATTTACGGTATCGGCGACAGCTTAATTTATTTCATCGAGCAATTTGGCGACAAAGGTTCTATCTATGAGTCAGATTTTGAAGATTTAAGCGAGCAAAACATTGTTGAAGACAAAGGCTTCATCCGTATCGACCATTTAACCAATAACGTTTATAAAGGCACGATGGAAACATGGGCTAACTTCTATAAAGACGTATTTGGTTTTACTGAAGTTCGTTACTTCGACATTAAAGGTCAAAAAACAGCGTTATTATCTTACGCACTTAAATCTCCGTGCGGTACTTTCTCGATTCCAATCAACGAAGGTAAAGATAACAATAATAACCAAATCGATGAGTACTTAAATGAGTACAATGGTCCGGGTGTACAGCATTTAGCATTCCTAACGAATGACCTAGTAAGCTCACTTGATAAGCTTGACCAATCAACGATTGCGACGCTTGATATCATCCCTGAGTACTACGACACTATTTTTGACCGTGTGCCTTGGGTTAAAGAAGATAAAGAGAAGATCCGTAAGCATCAGATCCTAGTAGATAGCCAAAGCGAAAATTGTTACCTACTACAAATCTTCTCGAAGAACCTATTCGGTCCTATCTTTATCGAGATGATCCAACGTGTAGATGACGGCGGTTTCGGTGAAGGTAACTTCCAAGCGCTTTTCGAATCAATCGAACGTGATCAAGAGCGTCGTGGTGTAATCTAGTTCATCATGATGAATAAAAAGCAGCGTTATTCACACGCTGCTTTTTGTCGTTTTAAATTCTGTTTTAAACTAACTGTTTAAATTGCGTTGATTGCCTCCATATAGATAACTAATAAATCAGCGCGAACCAATAAGGAAAGAGTATGAGCCTAATTAACGAAACCCACGATATTAATCTAAAAAGCTGGGTTGCATCTGCTAACGAAGCGAACTGTGACTTCCCAATTCAAAACCTTCCTTTTGCAGAAGTACGTCGTAAAAATTCAGACGAAGCGTTCCGTGGCGCTGTAGCAATTGGTGATCAAGTTATCGACTTAGCAAAAGTAAATGAACTTGGTTTATTCTCTGGTGATGCACAAGTTGCTGTTAAAGCCGCAAGCCAAGCTACACTCAATGAATTTATGGGTCTTGGTCAGCAGTATTGGTCTGCACTTCGTCTAGCATTATCAAAAGCACTTCGTGAAGGTGCGAGTGAGCAAGCGCAATTAAGCGAAGCGCTTATCGCTCAAGCAGAGATCGAATTTGCGCTGCCGTGTCGCATTGGTGATTACACTGACTTTTATACTTCTATTTACCACGCAACAGCGGTAGGTAGTCTATTCCGCCCTGATAACCCACTTCTACCTAACTATAAATGGGTACCAATTGGTTATCACGGCCGCTCATCGTCAATTGATGTTTCAGGTCAAACGTTCCACCGTCCTAACGGTCAAACTAAAGCGCCAGATGCAGAAGCACCATCATTCGGCCCTTGTAAACGCCTAGACTACGAACTTGAGTTAGGCATTTACCTTGGTAAAGGTAATGAATTAGGCGATGCAATTGCCATTGAAAATGCTGAAAACCACGTATTTGGTTTCTGTGTATTTAATGACTGGTCTGCACGTGATTTACAAGCATGGGAATACCAGCCGCTTGGTCCATTCCTTGCGAAGAACTTCGCTTCGACTGTATCTCCTTGGATTGTTACCACAGAAGCACTGGCACCATTTAGAACAAATTGGACACGTGACGAAAACGATCCACAACCAATGGACTATTTAGAGTCAGCTCATAACCGTGAGTTTGGTGCATTCGATATCAAAATGGATGTGCAAATTGAAACTGAAAAGATGCGTGCGGCTGGCGAAGCACCAACACAAGTATCTAAATCAAGCTTCAAACACTCTTACTGGACAGTCGCGCAAATGGTGACTCACCACACAGTAAATGGCTGTAACTTCCAACCAGGCGACATGTTAGGTTCAGGTACGCAATCAGGTCCTGAGCACGAAGAAGCTGGTTCATTATTAGAACTATCACGCGGTGGTAAAGAAAAGATCACCCTAGCTAATGGCGAACAACGTGCTTTCTTGGAAGATGGCGACAACGTAATCATGCATGGTTGGTGTGAAAAAGACGGTTTTGCACGTATTGGTTTTGGTTCAGTCGAAGGTACAGTACTACCTGCAAAATAAAAATAACTAGCTATTTTTATTTCCAGAACAACGATTAAGGGCATTTTTTGCCCTTTTTTTTGCATTTTTTTCAGTTGAGTTACAATTTTTTGCTGGCTTTTTTAAATCAGATTGCTATCTTAGCTCGGTTATTAGTCAAATTTTGTACGCCATGTTAGTTAAACTTAAGTCTTTTTATCGCACGTTTTTTCCAGCTAGACAGCTGTTGATCCGTCAAAATGGCGAGGTAAAACACTTAGTATTAGCCCCTTGGGTGCAATTAACGACTTTACTAGTCATTTTAACTGCTATTGTTTGGTTAAGCATTTCGACACTACAAATCATTTCTCAAGCTGACAAGATCACCAGCATTGAACAAACCCAGCTTACGAAACAACAAGAATGGCAAAAACAGCATTATCAGCAACAAGCTGTCTATGAAAAACAGCTCCAGCAATTAGCCGTACTTGAACAAAAGCAAGCGCTATTGCAAAGCATGATCGAGTCATTACCAGAATCAATGAACAAACCGGCACTGCCAACCGACGCAGAGCCATTGCTTTTACCTGTTCAGGAGCACGCTGAAGAGTTTCACGCACCTTTAGAAGATGAACAGCAACCAAAACAAGTTAAACGCTTAGAGAGCATTTCTGAGCGCCTAGCTCGCCTTGATGCAGCTTATAACAACAGCTTTGTTGTATTAGATGAGCAAATTAAACTTCGCCACCAAGAAATTGTTGCTATGTTAGAGGGCGCAGGCCTTGATAGTAGCCTTGCCAATGGTTCGGTATTAGAAGGTACAGATACCGCACAAGGTGGTCCATTAGACTTATTCGACGAATCAAAAATCCCTCTTGAGTTTTTAGCAATTGCCGACAAATTGCTGGCATTAAATAACCTCGAAAACTTACTGAGCGAATTACCACAAACACTTCCTGCTGCCGATTACTACATTTCAAGTAGTTATGGTCTACGAAAAGATCCAATGAATGGCCGCCGCGCTTTTCACAAAGGCGTTGATTTAGCAGGTTGGCATAAAACCGAAATTTTTGCTCCCGCTGACGGCACCGTTTTACGTGCTGGTCGTAATGGCGGTTATGGCAACTTTATCGAACTACAACACAAAAATGGCTTCGTTACTCGCTTCGGTCACCTTAATAAAATTAAGGTTAAAAAAGGCCAAACAGTGACTAAAGACGATGTCATCGGCTTAATGGGTAGTACTGGCCGTAGTACCAGCACTCACCTACATTACGAAGTTTTAGTGAATGGCAAACATGTCAACCCGGTTAAAATAACAAAGGCGCTTTCTCGTGTTCGGTAAAAAAAAACAATCAGCAGCTAGCTCGTCTGGCTCATCTTTAAAAAGAACCAACCACACCCCTTCTATTATTTCTGAAGACGTTCGTTTAACTGGCGGCCTCAGCAGCCAAGGTGAAGTTCAGCTTGACGGTCGCATCGAAGGCGATTTACGTGTTAAACATTTAGTGATTGGTCACACTGGCATGATTGAAGGTGTTATTGAAGCTGACAGTGTCATCGTCAAAGGTAAAATTATTGGTTCGCTTATTGCCAATAAAGTGACTATTGAAAGCACTGCAGAAGTTCATGGCGATGTATTTCATGACACCCTGAGCATCGAAGCCGGCGCAATCATTGAAGGCAGCTTAAAACATCGTAATGAAGAAGATAATGTGGCGCCTATTAAGCCTGAAGAACAAAACAGTTCTTCAATACTGGCTGATGATGACAACGACCTGTCGTTTGTAAACAAACAAGCCGCTGATAAGTCTTAACGTTTTTTAGCGGTTACATACATTGTAATATCCGCGGTGAAAACGAGTTCATCGCGGCTATTATAAACCTTCACTGGTACTAGCAAGTCTTGCTTTTCTAACCACTCACTCGGCACGTCTATCTGGGCAACAGCACGCATATCTGTGTCAATTTTCGCTAAATAATTCACTGTCATGCCTTTTGGGATCCAGCGATGTGTTTTTGCCGGCACAGTTGCATCAACCATCAAGCCAGCGCATAGCTCAGCAACATTACATTGTGCAATTGCATGGATGGTACCAATGTGATTATGGATTGCTCGGCGATTTTTAACAGTTGCGCTGCAATGCCCAGCATTTAAATCTGTGATCAATGGCTTTATTGAACCAAAGTAAGGGGCTTTAAAGCACACGGCTTTACTAAACAACCAGTTACCCTTCGGCAGTGACAGGCATTTAGTCCAAATTTTTAATAATGATGATTGTGAGCTCACGACGTTTATCCATTATTTTTATGATGTGAGATAAAAAGCTAACACATCAGACCAGATAGCGAAATGGAAAATTTTTGTTAGCAGTTTTAATGATTACACATTTCGCTAAGTGAACGCTTTTCTTTTCCTTTAGGGGCACATAAAATACCGTTTTAAAGGAGAGCGAATGCAGTCACGCCAGCACAAAAACCTCAGCTTACTATTTATTCTTGGCCTTCTGGTTATCTTTAGCCCGTTAGCAATTGATATTTACTTACCCGCTTTTCCGACCATTGCAGAACAATTCAGCGCTTCAGAAAAGCAAATTCAGCAAACCGTCGCTATTTTTATGCTTACCGTTGGGCTTGGACAGCTCATTGCAGGGCCATTAGCAGATAAATTTGGTCGTAAGCCTGTGGCAATTACCGGTGTGACAATTTATGGTTTAGCGGCTTTTGGCGCGTATCTGGCACCTGATTTTACAAGCCTGATGATTGCAAGAGCACTGCAAGGTTTGGGGGCCTGTGCCACATTTGTAGTAGCGTTTGCCATTGTAAGAGATAGATTTGGTAGTGAACGTAGCGGCCAAATCATTACTTATCTTAATGGTATCGTATGCTTTATCCCTGCCCTCGCGCCAATTTTAGGTGCTTGGCTCACAGTACAGTTTGGCTGGCGCATGAACTTTTTATTCATGGCTGTATTTGCACTCATTGGTTTATTCATAACCTTGTTAATGTACAAAGAAACCCGCCCTGCAGATAGTGTATATAGTGGTCATATTCTTGACCTGCGCCGTTTTATGCCAATTATCAGAACGCCATTGTTTTTATTTCATAGCTTAATTTGCTTGGTAACTATGTCGGCTATTTTAGTCTTCGTTACGTTAGCACCTGGCTGGCTTATTACTAAATTAGGTGGCAGTGTTACCGACTTTACTTTCTGGTTTACCTGTAATGCGGTCTTGAGCATTGTTGCAAGCTTTATTATGCCACTGTACATCAAACGCCAACCAAAACGCGCGTTAAAAGCAGGACTCTTGTTGCTTGTAATCGCAGGTGCCTTAATGATGGCCTTTAGCCAACAACGTACTGCGCTTGCGTTGATGTTTCCGATGTTTATTGCTGCGTTTGGTTTTGCACTGACACTTGGCTCATCTGCAGGCCGTGCACTAAGTTTATTTCCTAAGCAAGCAGGCACAGCATCAGCACTTATTGGCTTAATGCAAATGAGTGGCGCAAGCTTATTAGTGTTTATAACGCAATTGTTAAATTTGACTACACCAGTATTAATTGGCGTGCATTTTTTAATGCTCATCCCTTTCACCTACTTATTGTTCAAATATAAGCACTTGTCATAAAAAAGTTTTATCATACTTTTAGTCATAACGGGTAAATGAGAATCGTTATACTCTATTTATCCGTTTAGACATCTTGTTATTTCCTACCGTTATAAAAAGCATCTTTCTAGAATAATTTGTTCCAGTTTTGTGGATTATTTTACTTGTACCCATAGCATCATTAATCTATTGTTTACTCACGTTAACATTTGGTTAACTCAAAAACATGTTTGGGATACGAATTATGAAAAAGAATAAATTAGCATTAGCACTGATCATCAGTGGACTATGTGCAGCAGGAACTGCAAACGCAGCAAATGACCGTTACATCATCCAAGTAGACAACAATAAAAAAGGCGTAGTTAAAGCACTCGCTAAAAAGCTTGGTGGTGATATTAAAGTTGATGGTAATGGCTTTATTGCAGCGCAATTTACAGGTCATGACCTTGCAAGCGTAAAAGGCTTACTAAACAACCCTCACATCAAACTAATTGAAGAAGACCAAAAGCGTGTACCAATGGCGCTTTATAACGATGACGCTGGTAATGCAATGCAGCAGCAATTAACGCCATACGCAGTTTACCAATCACAAGCTGATCAAGTTACCTTCGATGCAAATGCTGGCATGAAAGTCTGTGTGATTGACTCAGGTTTAGATGCTACAAACCCTGATTTCGTATGGGGTAACATTACAGGTGATAATGACAGTGGCACAGGCAACTGGTACGACAATGGTGGCCCACATGGTACCCACGTAGCAGGTACTATTGGCGCAGCAGACAACAATGTTGGTGTGGTTGGTATGGCGCCCGGTGTGGCAATGCACATCATAAAAGTATTCAACGCTGAAGGCTGGGGTTACTCTTCAGACTTAGCACACGCAGCAGATTTATGTTCTCAGGCAGGTGCAAATATCATCAGCATGAGCCTTGGTGGCGGTGGTTCAAATAGCACCGAGTCTAACGCATTTGCTAATTTCACAAGCGCTGGCGGTTTAGTTGTTGCTGCAGCGGGTAACGATGGTAACAACGTACGTTCATACCCTGCAGGCTATCCATCAGTAATGATGGTTGGTGCAAATGATGCGGACAACCAAATTGCAGATTTCTCGCAATTCCCTAGCTGTACATCTGGTCGCGGTAAACGCGCTACTACAGATGAAACTATCTGTGTTGAAGTAACAGCAGGTGGTGTTGATACTCTTTCTACTTACCCTGCTGGTATGGCAACGTCAGCTAGCTTAGCAGCTGATGGCGCAGGCTTTGCTACTTCATCAATGGAAAACGCGGGTAATGCATCAGGCACGGCGTATTACATGGGTACTGCTGAAAGCGTAGATGCTGGCGCAGCGGGGAAAATTTGTATGATTGACCGCGGCAATATCTCGTTCTATGACAAGGTAAATAACTGCGAAAACTCAGGCGGTATCGGGGCTGTTATCATCAATAACGAAGCTGGCATGTTATACGCTACACTAGGCGATACTAACGATACAACAATTCCAGCTGTCGGTGCGGCACTTGAAGACCGTTCAGCTCTTCTTTCAAGCACAACTATTGATATCGCAATTGGTACTAGTGATTATGGTTTCATGAGCGGTACATCAATGGCAACGCCTGCTGTTTCAGGTATCGCAGCGCTAGTATGGTCAAATCACCCTGAGTGTACGGGTACAGAAATCCGTGATGCACTAAAAGCAACGGCAGAAGATCAAGGTGCTTCTGGTCACGATGTTTACTTCGGTCACGGTATTGTTAAAGCAGCTGACGCAGATGCATACCTAACAGCCAATGGCTGTGCAGGTGGTGGCGATAATGGCGGTGGCACAACACCAGGTGGTGATGATATTAGTCTTTCTACTTCAGGTTATAAGTCAAAAGGCACTAAATACATTGATTTAAGCTGGAGTGGCGCTGCTACAAGCACTGTAGATGTTTACCGTAATGGTAGCAAAGTAGGCTCAGTGGCAAACACTAACAGCTATACTGACACTATCACAACAAAAGGTGGTGGCACTTACACTTACCAAGTATGTGAAGCACAAAGCACAACTGTTTGTTCAAACAACAGCACTGTGACGTTCTAATACTTTCCCCAACCCAAATCAGCGGGCATTGATTGTCCGCTTTTTCTTTTTCTAGAAGCTTGTTAAAATCAACTACCTAGCTTTTTATCTTTGTGCCGATGATCAATCCAGAATTTCTACTGTCGTTTTTAGGCGCCAGCTTTTTAATTGCCGTGGCCCCCGGCCCTTCTAATGCATTTTTAATGGCACAAACCTTTGCCAATGGCCGTAAAGCCGGGATGCAAAGTGCCTTTGGTTTTGCCTTAGGTGGTGTGGTGCATACTTTTTTTGCGGTGGTAGGTTTAACGGCAATTTTAAAAGCGTCGACTGTTGCCTATACCACAGTTCAGTATTTAGGTGCGGCGTACCTGTGCTATTTAGGCGTAATGACGTTAAAAGACACCTTTACACAGCCTGAGTCAGAGTGCGAAGAAAAACCCCATGTAAGTACCAGTAAAAAGCAAAATGTGATGTTTCAAGCAATGATGACCGAGGTACTTAATCCAAAAGTCGCTCTATTCTTTATTGCGTTTATTCCGCAGTTCGTCGATCCGAGCTTATCTTCAACGACCTTTCAGCTCGCTTTTTTTGGTTTACTTTACCCGCTTTTTGCTTTTCCAATCGACTGCACGTATATTTATTTCGGCGATAAGATAGCCAGTTATTTTCGTGAGCACCCACAAACCCAAATTTGGATTGATCGGATCACGGGGCTGGTGTTTATTGCACTAGCAATTAACCTATTGATATAAGAGCACTTATGGAACAAAAACAACAAGCCTTACCAGCCAAAAAGAATATTGCCCTCGTAGCCCATGATGGTAAAAAAGCAGCCCTACAGGCGTGGTGTGAAAAGCACCAAGACATTTTAAGTAAGCACACGCTATACGGTACGGGCACAACAGGTCATTTAATCGAGCGTACAACAGGGCTTGAAGTAATTAAGCTGCTAAGCGGCCCTATGGGTGGCGATCAACAACTTGGTGCTAAAATTGCTGAACATGAAGTGCACATGCTGGTGTTTTTCTGGGATCCACTTGCATCGCAGCCACACGACCCAGATGTAAAAGCATTACTGCGTTTAGCTGCGGTTTGGAATATTCCTGTTGCCTGTAATGAAGTCAGTGCCGATATGCTATTAAGCTCACCTATGATGGAAACTGAGCTGTGCCGCACGTTGCCAGATTACGAAAAATACCTCGCAACGCGCCAAGTGACTCTTTAGTTCTATAAGTCGATATATCAAAGTGGGGGCTATTAGCTATAAAGCTTGTGCGCCCACTTAGTTAAACCTGCAGTAACACTACCAAAGTGATCCCCGTTCAGCATATTTATATCGCCTAAATGGGATTTTAACGCGGCCTTGATCAGCGGTGATTGCGCGCTACCGCCCGTTAAGTAAATGACATCAGGCGTTGTGCCAGCTTCTTGAATCGCTTGTTTAGCTAAGCTCACTATCTGGCTTATTGAGTCATCAACAGCTAAAGCTAGATCTTTTAGCGTTAAGCACTGCGTTAAGTCTGAATCTAAGAAGCGCAAATCTGTAGTAAATTCATTCGCTGACGAGAGCGCAATTTTTGCCGCTTCACCTTGCTGCACTAATTGGTGACCTTGCTTATTTTGCTGCAATTGAATTAAGCGTTTAAAAAGCGCAGGCTCTTTAACTTCACGAAGTTGAGTCAGTAACTCGCGATGATGGGCATCGCTATAAAACTGACTTTGCAGATTTACATCATTGATTTTACAGGCTTGCCAAAACGGTTGATTCGGCAGTGGAAGACCCGATTTAAACTCAGTGCCTAAACCTAGTAATGGCATTAAACCATGAAAGCTCAGCGCAATATCTAAATCATTTCCACCTACACGCTTACCACTGTGAGCTAAAAAGTCATTGTCACGGCATTGCTTATCACGAAAGCTCGGCCCCATTTGTACAAATGAGCAATCGCTAGTACCCCCGCCAATATCGACAACCAACACTTTTTGGTCTTGCTGCAATGAGGTTTCATAATCAATGCCCGCCGCTAATGGTTCATATAAAAACGACACCTCTTTAAAGCCTGCGCGTTTTGCTGCTCGCTCTAGTATACCGAGCGCTTGTTGATTAGACTCTTCACCACCGACTGATTGAAAGTTTACCGGTCGTCCAATTACCGTTTCTGTTAATGTGTCTTGCAATGATTGCTCGGCGCGTTGTTTAATTTTTAAAATCATCGCCGTGGCAATGTCTTCAAAGAAGTTTATTTGCCCTTGCTTTAAGCCTACTGCACCAAAGAATGACTTAGGCGATTTTACAAAGTAACCTTCTTCAGGAAATTGCACATACTCACTAATTGCTTCTCGACCTATAAATAAGGTCTCATCACCAGCTTGAATATCGAGGTCAGATTTAATACGAGGAATGGTATTTAAAAGCGCTTGTCGCTCAGTTTTAAAGTCGTGCTCAAATGGGCTACCCGTAAGGTGTTTTGTCACAAAATCGACAACTAATGCACTGTGATGAGTATAAAGTGTTGAGGGTAAATATTGCTTGCCCTGCTCAAGCGGCACTAAAGAGACTTGTTGCTCGTTATTCATTACACCGATTGCACAATTTGAGCTACCGTAATCAAAGCCTGCAAACATTCTAACACCTATACATCAATAAAAAGGCCGCGAAATTTACCATAGTCGCAGCCGTTTTTGAATGACGCTATGGCGTTTCATGTAAAAAGCTTGCAAAACGTGGTAGGCCATTCTTAGTAAAGCCATGATATTTGTAGGTAATAGTACTACCTATCGCTGGGGGCGATGATCTTTGTTGATCGGTAAACCCCGAGCCAATTTTAAACTCGGTACCATCACTGCTGCGCACCTTGAGTGCACCAAGCATATTTTTATACTTACCCTTTCCTGCGATATAACCGATTACAACCGCTTCAGCGTCAAAATAAGGCTTTAACTTTAGCAATGCATCACTTCGCCCTGCACTATGCTTTGCAGCTGCTAGATGCAGCATGACGCCCTCAGCTCCTTGTGCGATTAGTTCATCCATAAACAAACTAAGTTGCTTGTTATCATTAAAGTGCATTTGCGCAACGGCTTTAATATGCTCACTTTGCAGCTGGTTTACTAACCTTGTGTAGTTTTCATAACGTTGACTAAATGGCGTTGTCGCATCCGGCATATCAAATATCATGTAATTGACGGTTTGCCATTCTGATTCTACAGGTGTGACTTTTCGAACGATCCCGCTCACATTGGCAAAATCTTGGTGCTTAGTCCAAAGCTCTCCATCAAGCCAAACACCTGGCAGTGGATCTGTGAACCATTTGGGGGCATAAATTGGGTTACCATTTCGGGTTACTAATTGACTCCCTGTCCAAATAGCCCGAACGCCATCATATTTTTCACTAACTAAATAGTCAGATACATTTACCTTTTCGGCTTGATAGACGTTTGCTAAAAGCACTGAAGGAGCTTGTTGCGCTTCGGCTGAAAAGCCTATAAATAACGTGATTGCGCACAAAAGGGCACGAGTGAATTTAACCATTATTGCTTCCTTGCAAATTTGTGAGTATTAACTGGCTCTGGCTTTGACTACTTAACAAAAGCAGCTTAGCAACAGTCAGCTAATTATAGTTTAGTTTGTAGCCATTTGAAAAATTCGTTCAAATCGACAAACACACCCGCGGCTTTACTAAAATCATGCTCTAACGTGAAATGATTTGGCACCGCATACACAGCAACACCTGCGTTGCTCGCAGCGGTAACACCGGTAAAGGTATCTTCGACAGCTACAGCCTCATTAGCCTTTATATCTAGTTTATCTAGGGCTAGTTGGTAAGGGTCACCAGCAGGCTTAGGATTATTAACATCATCTTTGGTAACCACACAGTCAAACCAATCGAAAATGCCATAGCCTTTTAAAATAGGATAGGCTTCATCTTTTGCACTACCTGTTACTAATGCCATTTTTAAACCACTGGCTTTGACTTGCTCAAGCACCGCTTTTGCATGTGGCATAAAGGCAGGTAAATTAGTACTAACAAAACGGCCAAATGCAGCGTACTTATCATCCGTTAACTGTTCTGGACTGATAGTAAGCCCATAATTTGTCACAACCTCTTTAGCGGCTTCAAGTGTTGGTCTTCCTGAGAAGCGCTGACAAAACGTAGCTTCATCATACTGCACGCCAAAAGGAGCTAACAAGTCATTCCAAATATTAAAATGCACACTTTCAGAGTCAACCAAGGTGCCATCCATATCAAACAATACTGCTTTTAAAGTCATCCTCATTCCTTCAAAGTAAAAAGGTGCCATAGGCACCTTTAAATATGATTATTCAGTTAGGCCCGCAGGTGGCTCAGCAAATGCTTCTTCGCCTGTTTCTACATCAACCAGCTCGTAGCCACGTTGCTTTCTTACCACTTTTAAAACCGGCTTAGAAAACGCTGTTTTTAAACGATCTGCATCTGCTTCAAGTTCTTCGACTGTATTACCAAATGGTGCTGCACCGGTTTCTGACCAGTTAGTCACTTTACCATTTAAGTTATATTCAACTTCATGAATTTGATATTGTGCCGCTTCATCTTTTGTTGCTTCACAAAAAATTACACGATAGTTCCAAAATCCAGCCATAGTTATTCTCTTTCTCTTCAATTAATCCTGCCACTTTAGCAGTTACCAACGCGATTATAAACGAAAAAACCCGCTATACAGCGGGTTTTAATAGGACTTATTATTTCAGCTTAGAAGAAGCTTACTTTGAACTCAGCACCGATGTAACGCTCTTCGTTCACCATTGCTGTGTTGTTATTAAAGTCGATAGCACCGATTGATTGCTGCTCGTCGAACATGTTACGAACGAATGCTGATACTTCATATTCGTTGTCGCCTTCAGCCCAAGCATAACCTGCACGTAAACCTACTTCAGTTAATGGCTTGCCTTCAAACTCAACTGACTCGTATAAGAAGTAGTTGATTTCGCTGCGGTAAGACACGTCAGCGTAAGTGAAGAATTCACCGTCAGCTACTTCGCGGCTATAACGTAATGTAAGGTTAGAGATCCACTCAGGTGCGTGCGGTAAGCTGTTACCATCAAGGATAGCTTGACCTGAGCTGTTTAGTGAGTTTGTTACAGTACACTGCGCACATACGTCAACGGCTAAGTCTTTATCGTCAAGCTCAGTGTTGTTGTAGCTTAAGTTAAATGTAGCGTTTAGGTTGTCAGTTAATACCCACTCAGTGTCTAACTCAAAACCGTAACCAGTTGTCTTATCAGCATTAACTAAGCGGTTGAAGTTTGCACCACCACCTACAGCAGTTAATTGTTGGTCATCCATTGTGTAGTAGAACACAGTTGCATTTACACGACCTTGGCCGTCAAGAACATCTGACTTGATACCTGTTTCGAAAGACGTCACAGTTTCAGACTCAGCAACAGTTACTTCATCACCGAATAAAATACGACCTTGGATACTTGGTGCACGGAAGCTGTTAGCAACACGCGCGTACCAGTTTACGTCATCGTTGATCTTGTAGTTAGCAGATAAATCCCAGCTAACGTGGTCGTCACTTGGGTTTTCTGTAAGGTATAACGCACTACCACCAATTGGGCTTAAAGTACGGTCTGCTGAGAATTCTTTTTCGTCATCTGAGTAACGAAGGCCCGCAGTGATTTTTAAGTCGTCAGTGATTGTGTAATCTAATGAACCGAATACCGCCCATGCTTTGGTATCTTGTTGCTGGATAACATAGCCGTTTAACTCACCTGGTGTTGAACCATAAGTGTCGTAGCTGAAGTTTTCGATTGTTAGCGCTTCATCAAAGTAGAATAAACCTACTTGGAAGTTAACGTCACCAGCATAGTTGCTAGATAAACGAAGTTCTTGCGTGTATTGGTCTTGATCTGGAATACCGTCAGCGCTTTCAGAATAGAACGGGATAAAACCTGGGCCCATATCTGGTAAGTAGCTTGCACCGTAACCACCGTCGATGTCAGCGCGAGAATAGATTTCAGCGCTTTCCCATGCAGAGATTGACGTAAGAGTTAAATCATTGATATCCCACTCAAGCTTTAAGCTTGCGCCTTGAGACTCAACTTGTTGTGTCGCACGAGAAGCAGCATCGTGGTAAACCACATCATGTTCGTAGTTATCAGCTAAATCGTTTGTGCCTGCTTTAATAGCGTTACCACGGAATGCGATTGGCGTACCGTCCATATCACGAACGTGGTAGTTGAAAAGACCTGTGAAATCGTCACCTTCATATAAGAACTGAACACGTGCCGCTTTTTCAGTGTAACCACCTAAAACGTCATCTTGTTCAAAACCAGGTGCACGGTTATCGATGTAATCGTCTTTTTCTTGCCAAAGTACAGAAACACGCGTTGATAAACGGTCTGTTAGGCCACCGCCAACAGCACCTTCAAAATCAACTGCGCCACGGCTACCGTAAGAAACTGAGCCATAGCCTTCAAATTCTTGTGATGGCTTAACTGTATCAAATTTAACAAGGCCAGCCGGTGTGTTACGACCGAATAAAGTACCTTGTGGGCCACGTAGAACTTCTACACGTGCTACGTCAAATACAGGGAAACCTTTTAAGATTGCGTTCTCTTGAACAACTTCGTCTACAACTAACGAAACTGGTTGAGAAGCATTTAGGTCAAAGTCAGTGTTACCTAGACCACGAACATAAAAGCGTGGGAAAGAACGACCAAACGAAGATTCGATTGATAAGCTTGGGATCTTCGCATTCATAAAACGAATATCCATACCAGCTGAGCTGTAAGCGTCTAAGCTGTCACCTTGTAATGCAGATACAGCTACAGGTACTTCCTGAGCGTTTTCTACACGTTTACGAGCGGTGATTTGAATAACTTCTAGTTGGTTGTTTTTTTCTGCTGTCGCTTCGTCGGCAGCAAGAGTTGAAAATGAAGTACCTGCTACGGCAGAGAACAACGTTGCATTGATAAGTGTTGCTAACGTAGATCTTTTCATTGCTTTCATGTCGGGTTTTAACCTTTTTTATGCACTCTTATTCAACGGTGATGATGTTGCGTCAATTCATTTGACGGGCTCGGCCAATTTTTCGCGCCTTGTAATAAGCTGCGCGGACCTCTAGTTCGAGAGTGCAAAACGAAGTAAAGAGGCTGAACGAACGCTGACGATTATAACACTTTATGACACTTTTACTGCATTAAAAATTAGAAATATACAATTTTTTTACAACAATTAGCGGCAACATCGCCGCATTTAGAAGATTTTATGCAATTATTTTTCAACAAAGCGGACATATGTCCTGTGCATCTAATTACAACAATGTGTAGACATTATGTACAAATGAGAGCCGCTTTCATTTACCCCTTTTTTAGCAACTAATCAGTCACACGTGCGAATTCTGGGTTAGCTAATTCACACTCATGCTCATTTAATAAGCCTAAGATTGCTAAGTTTAACTCTTCGATTACTTCCATATAAAAAGCAAAGTCGACGGTCTCTACGTAGCTTAGTACATCCACTTGTAAAGCCCAAGGCGTGAAGCCTTTAAAGCGAACACGGCAAGGCTCAAAGGCAATGTGCTTATGTTGCTCTAAAAGCTCTCTTAGGGCTTGCATAAACGACATTAGGTTTTGTTGCTTAGTATTGGCACTGAGCATCAATTTAGGTCGATAAGAAATACGCTCCCGTTCCGAGACATTCTCAAGCTGCATATCAACAAACTTTGCATTCGCTACATAGATAACTGAACGATCAAGCGTTCGAATTCGCGTTGCTCTTAGCCCTATCTCTTCTACCGTGCCTAACTGGCTGCCAAACTTACATAAGCTACCTATTTTTACTGGTGCAGAAATATATAAGGTGATTGCTGCAATGATATTCTCAACAGTTTTTTGCGCTGCAAGGGCAATTGCAAGGCCACCAATACCTAAACCTGCTAGTAAGGTAGTGGCATTAAAGCCTAAGTTTTCAAACCACATGAATAGCAACGAAATGACAATCAGGGTTTTAGCTACATTACTTATAGGACGTAATAAGAAAATCGCTTGTGGTTTATCTTGTCTAATAAAGCGCTGGCTTAATCTGTGTTTGGCAAGATCAACTGCCCGTAGGCAAATCCAGCCCCAAGCGATCAATAACACGGTCGCGCCATGGAATAGCGCCATCACAGCAATAGTTACATTAGATTGGTCGTTCAATGAACGCGCCATAAATACTGCAAGTAACAGGCTAACTGGCCCATTAATAAAACCAATAACATCTTTTTCTACAGGGACTTTTAAGTGTGCGAGAACAAACGTAATTAGGCGGGTTATGATAATCGCGACCGCTAAAAACAGAACAAATGTGAAGGCAAAATAAATCCACTGCCAAAGCATCACCCCTAAAAACTCTATGTCTGGCAGGTTATTGTAAAGCCACTCACCGACTCGGTTATAGCCATACTCTTTGGTGAGTAAAGGAATTTGACTTACGGTGGCATTCGATATTTTCCAGATCCGATTACCTGTTTTATCATCCGGTACACTTTGCAATAAAATTTGCACCTTACCTTGTGAAGTGCTGATTTCTCCAACCAAATCACGATAACTAGGCACGCTTTCTTTTTGTTTTCCTTTAGGCTTATTGCTCAAGTTATCAACATCGACCCATAAGGTACGATCAAGTACCACAGATAAACTTTCAGCAAGCTGGATTTTTCCTAATGCCTCAACGTCTTTGGGTAAGTTACGATAATCAAGATAATGGCTTGCACGTTCAAAATCGCGGTCCCGGGCCGCTTTTAAGTACCCCTGCATGGAGCTGCGTGGCGTAATTCTGTCAAAAGCATCATAGGGTAAGTCATCTTCAAGAGGCTCCTGCACTTTTTCCGTTGTAGCAGGTGTATTTGTTTCAGATTCTTGTTTGGCCGGTTTTTGTTCGGCTTGCTCTTCCTTGTTGTCTTTATCAATTAAGGATTTAACGGTCACTTCTGGTGTGGTTGTTGCCCATAATGGCGCATTAAACAACAGTAAAAAACACACTAATAACTTACTAAATTGTAATGAAAACTTGGTATTACAACGGCTCACACTCTATTCCTTGTTCGATAAACATTAAATCGCTGAAATAATCAGCTAATTAAATTAGAGCATGGTTTGTGTAACTGTACAAAAAATAATTAAAAATCTTTGCAAGCAAGCACTGAAATGTTAGTTATATAGAGACTTAAGCAAAGGATACTATTATGCAAATCTCAAGTTCACTTATCCCCCATTGGTCATCATTAATGATCCACGGTGCCATTGCCATCGTTTTTGGCTTATGTGGTTGGTTTGCCCCAGAAGCCTCATTAGCGATTCTGATGTTTATTTTCGCCGCTTACTTTTTTGTCGATGGTGCCATTAGAACTTGGTTAGCTATTGCTTCAAAAAATGAAAACCCACTTTGGTGGATGTTATTAGTGGGTGGTTTAATTTCAATTGCTGCTGCACTTGTAACCCTGTTTGCTCCCAACGTAACAGCTATCTTAATGCTGTACTTTATTGCCGCATGGGCCATTGCTATCGGAGTGATTGAAATATTGATTGCGAGTAAGCTACGCAAAGAGATCAGTAATGAATGGCTGTTAATTGGTAGCGGTATTATTTCGATTATCTTTGGTGGTTATCTGATATTTAACCCTGGCGCGGGCATAATCACCCTACTTTGGCTAGTTGCAACCTATGCCATCGTATTTGGCATAATGATGGTGTTGCTTGCTATGAAGCTAAAAAAACTCAATGAACGAGCATAAAAAAAGCGGCTAAGCCGCTTTTTTTATTTTTGGTTATTACGCCTTGTTAAAGCTATCTCACCATCGATATGAATATCGCGCTGCGGGAATGCGATGGTAATGTTATTTTCAGCAAATACTTTATAAATGCTAAAACGCAGCTCACTGCGCACTTGGCGAAGCGGGGCTTCTGATTCAGCACACACCCAGAAAATAGCGCTAAAAGTTAAAGAGCTATCAGCAAAGTCATCAAATAACACAGATGATGCAGGTGTTTTTAAAATGGCTGGGTGATCATCAAGAATTTGCTTCATCAGCTTCTCTACAAGCACCACGTCTGAACCATAAGCAACGCCAACATTCACAAATGAACGGGCATTACGGTCAATTAAGGTCCAGTTAGTTACTGTGTTTTCTAATAACTGGCTATTTGGTACCAGCATATGCACACCATCGTTACGGCGGATACGGGTTGAGCGAGTATTAATTGTCTCAACGACTCCTTTAGCTGTGCCCACTTCTAAAAAATCACCAATACGAATTGGTCGCTCCCACATTAAAATCCAACCACTAATGAAGTTATTGATAATGTTTTGTGCACCAAAACCAACACCAATCGCAATGGCACCAGAAACAAATGCAAACGCCGTTAGAGGAATATTGAGTACCTCTAGCGAGGTAAACACAAGCACTGCGATGGTCACAACAAGGTAAATACGGGTAAATAAGTGAACCGCGTCAGGGCCTAGGTTTTTTGCCAGTAATGCTTTTTTAATTAATCGACCAATCCAGGTAACCACAAACCACATTAAAAACAGCGCCAAAGGCACTTGAATTACTTTTAGTACAGTAATTTGCACATCATTGTAGGTGAACAATACAAACGATAATGCAGATTGCAGATCAACAAGGGTCATAAATTAACATTCCTAGTAAAAATCAGTTTGGTTCAGTTGTGACTAAGTTTAGCACGGCATAATAGGTGAAAACTTGGTAAATACTAAGTTCTTTATGCGCAATATGCGCTAATTATTAACTATTTTAGACTACAGCTGCTATATACATAGAGAGCTTGAGGTTTCACAGGCTTTGAATAGCACGAGGAGAACACAATGTCACAAATGACACTCACACAAAAACTTGCCACTTTACAACCCTTGGTTGATCTAAACTTATTTGAATCAAGTTTGGAGTACCGTAACCGCATCTTAAACTTACTTGCTGAGCAAGAACACTCACTGAATTTAATTAACAAAGAGTTTGGCAACGCTATGCCAGAAAGCTTTGGCTCAGAGAAAAAGTTTGTGTTGGGTTACAACTAATCTATGGTGACTTATTACCATCAAGATTTAAACTGGCAGCTAGTGCCACTTTTTACTTAAGTGAGCCATTAATAAACAATTGATGGCTTTTTACACACATTTATCCTCTCAATCACATTATTTGCGTTCAAATTCCCCAATCAAACGACAAACTTGATTGTTTCTAGCCAAAAATTTGGTAAGTTAGAAAAGATTTATCCACATTTTTGGAGCTCTCATGCGTAAGACCTTAGTAGCAACTACGATTGCTAGTGTGCTTTTATTATCTGCTTGTAGTTCACAACAAGCCGACACTCAAACTCAAGTTGAAACTACCGCTGAAACACAAACAGCTAATGTTGAAAACGTTCTTTTCAAGCCAAGCCCTTTACAATACATGGCCCCTGAGTTTGATAAAATTTCGACCAATGACTACGAGCCAGCGTTTGAAGCAGGCATCGCACAGCAAAAAGCTGAAATTGCAAAGATTGCAAACAACCCAGAACCAGCAACATTTGAAAATACCCTTGTTGCAATGGAGTTCTCTGGTGAGCTATTAGACCGCACATCTGCGGCATTTTTTAACTTATCAGGTTTAATCTCTGACAGTGAGTACCAACGTATCGCCGCGAAAATGGCGCCGATTATGTCAGCTCACACTGATGACATTTACCTAAACAAAGCTTTATTTGCTCGCGTACAAAGCATTTACGACAACAAAGCATCTTTAAATGCTGAAGATCAACGCCTTGTTGATTACTACTACAAAAAGTTCGTTAACGCGGGTGCAAAACTAACTGAAGCTGAAAAAGCAAAAATGCGTGAAATCAACGCAGAGCTTGCCAAGCTTTCAACTGAGTTTTCACAAAACATCTTAAAATCATTTAAAGAAGATGTGATTTTAGTTAAAGATAAAAGTGAATTAGCGGGTTTATCTGAAGGTGAAATTGCAAGCCTTGCAGCTGCTGCTAAAAAAGCAGGTAAAGAAGGTTACATGATCACATTGGTGAACACGACTCGCCAACCTATCTTACAAAGCCTTGAAAACCGCAAGCTTCGTGAAAAGATTTGGACAACTTCTTCAACGCGTGCACAAGCAACAAACAGCCCTATCATCATCAAAGAAACTAAGCTACGTGCAGAAAAAGCGGCATTACTTGGTTATAAAGATTGGGCTTCGTATGTAATGACTAATCGTATGGCGCAAACAACTGAAAATGTTTACGGCATCCTTGATGACTTAGCACCGAAAGCGGTTGCTAAAGCAGAAGCTGAAGCAGAGCAAATCCAACAAGTAATTAAAAAGTCAGGTGAAACGTTTGCGCTTCAACCTTGGGACTGGGCGTTTTACGCTGAGAAAGTTCGCCAAGAGAAGTACGACTTAGACCCTGCTTTAGTTAAGCCTTACTTTGAAATGCAGTCAGTGATCCACGACGGTTTATTCTTTGCGATGAATAAACTTTACGGCATTACCTTTAAAGAGCGTAAAGACTTACCGGTTTATCACGAAGACGTCATGGTGTTTGAAGTATTTAACGAAGACGGTAGCGCTATCGGTCTATTCTACATGGACCCTTACGCACGTGAAGGTAAACGTGGTGGTGCATGGATGAGTGCTTATGTTAGCCAAAGCGGCCTTAAAGACACTATGCCTGTGATCTACAACGCACAGAACATTCCTAAGCCAGCTGAAGGTCAACCTACACTTATGACTTTCTCTGAAGTAACGACTATGTTCCATGAGTTTGGTCACGCTGCACACGGTTTATTCTCTGATGTTAAATACCCAAGCTTAGCGGGTACAGCAACTGCTCGTGACTTCGTTGAATTCCCTTCACAAGCACATGAAGACTGGAATATTGAACCAACAGTACTTGCAAACTATGCCAAGCACTACAAAACAGGTGAACCAATTCCACAAGCGCTTTTAAATAAAGTACTTGAGTCACAAAAATTCAACCAAGGCTTTGATACAACTGAGTATTTAGCTGCGGCACTGCTTGATATGGAATGGCACTCATTTGGTGTTGATGCTGACATTACAGACGTTCAAAAGTTTGAACATGATGCATTAGACAAGCACGGTATTGCTTACTACCCAGTACCACCACGCTATAAGTCTTGCTACTTCAGCCACACCTTTGCCGGTGGTTACTCAGCGGGTTATTACGCTTACCTTTGGACTGAAGTATTCGCAGCAGATGCGTTTGCACACATGACCGAAGAAGGTGGTTTAACACGTGAAAACGGTGATAATTTCCGTAAAGAGATTTTATCTAAAGGTAATAGCCGCGACTTAATGCAAAGCTACATTGAGTTCCGTGGTCAAAAACCAACAACAGACGCACTATTAAAGCGTCGTGGTTTAGTTGAATAATCTAAAATTATTCGCAAAATGATGAAAGCCCGCAATTAATGCGGGCTTTTTGTTATAGTGCAATTTTTAAAATTACAAATTAATCAAACATGACCTACTTATTTGCTGTAACCCTACTTTGGGCCTTTTCGTTTAGTCTTATTGGTGTTTATTTAGCAGGCCAAGTAGATGCATGGTTTAGTGTCTTAATGCGCATCGGCTTGGCAACTTGCGTGTTTTTGCCCTTTTTGCACTGGCGTAAAACCCCTAAAGCCTTAGCCCTAAAGCTCATGGCAATAGGCGCAGTACAACTTGGTGTGATGTACAGCTTCTATTACCATTCGTTTTTGTACCTCAGTGTGCCCGAGGTACTGCTATTCACGGTAATGACGCCACTTTACATCACTTTGTTAAACGATTTGCTTGAAAAACGTTTTAATGCAAAGTTTTTATTCGCCGCAATGCTAGCTATTTTAGGCGCCGTTGCTATTCGCTATGAAGGCGTCGATGAAAACTATCTTATTGGTATGTTAATGGTTCAGGCTGCCAATATTTGCTTTGCTACCGGTCAAGTAACTTACAAACGTTTAATGCAAGATGAGCAACTCCCTCACTCTCGGGTGTTTGCTTGGTTCTTTATTGGCGCTTTAATTGTCGCACTGGTTTGTTACGGCTTATTTGGTGATACCAGTAAGCTACCCACCACAACGACACAATGGGGCGTGTTAATTTACTTAGGCACGATTGCTTCAGGGCTTGGTTATTTCGCGTGGAATAAGGGCGCGACTATTGTCAATGTAGGTGCCTTGGCCGTAATGAATAACCTACTGATCCCAGCTGGGATCATCGTTAACATTGTGATTTGGAATCGTGATGCCGATATCATCAAGCTTGCTATCGGCGCAGCGATTATCTTATTAGCACTTATTATAAATCAGAAACTTAATAAAACTGCCACGGAGTCATGATAGGCTAAACTCTATTCGATTAGAGGGATGCTGTTATGCGCGCACTGGTTTTATGTTGTTTAGTTTTCGTTATTCAAGGCTGTAAGAATCTGCCTGTGGATCAGGCAGTGCAAGCGGGTGCAAGGCCTTACTATTTAATCGACAAGATGACAGATGGGCCTTTAAAGCAGCAACTTGCTGCCTGCGGTAATGGCCCTTTTTACAAAACTGATTTTGTAATTGGTCATCGCGGTGCCCCCATGCAGTTTCCTGAGCACAGCAAAGAGTCATATTTAGCTGCTGCAAGAATGGGCGCAGGCGTACTTGAATGTGACGTCGCCTTTACTAAAGACAAACAACTCGTGTGTCGTCATTCACAGTGTGATTTACACACTACTACCAACATTTTAGCGATTCCTGATCTCGCTGCAAAATGCAGCCAACCTTTTACCCCGGCCAAAGACGGCCAACCAGCTCATGCTAAATGCTGCACCAGCGATATCACCCAAGCTGAGTTTTTAACCTTAAAAGCTAAAATGGATGGTGCCAATGCAAATGCCAAAACGGTTGCAGAATACATGCAAGGAACACCAAGCTGGCGCACTGACTTATACGCAAACAGTGGCACCGTAATGACCCACCAGCAAAGCATTGAGTTATTCAAATCACTGGGTGTAAAAATGACACCCGAACTAAAAAGCCCAGAAGTTAGCATGCCATTTAACGGTTTTAGCCAGCAAGATTATGCGCAAAAAATGCTTGATGAGTACCGAGCTTTAGGTGTGAATAGCCAAGATGTTTATCCGCAATCATTTAATCTTGAAGATGTGAAGTATTGGCTAAACAATCACCCTGAATTTGCAAACAACAGTATTTATCTTGATGGCCGAGATGAGCAAGCAGACTTTGATGCCATGGATGAAACAACTTGGCAGCCATCAATGCAGGCTCTATATAACGATGGAGTACGCATTATCGCACCGCCAATGTGGATGCTTTTGAGCCTTGATGAGTCAGGTGCAATCGTGCCTTCCCTTTATGCTATTAAAGCTAAACAAGCTGGACTGAACATCATTACTTGGAGTTTAGAGCGCTCTGGTCCATTAAATAATGGCGGTGGTTATTATTACCAGTCGATTGCCCGTGTAATTAAACAAGATGGGCAAATGATGAAAGTGGTAGACGTCCTTGCTAAGCAAGTGGGTGTGATGGCTATTTTCTCTGACTGGCCTGCTACTCTTACCTATTACGCAAGCTGTATGCAGTATCCTGCCTCAGAGAGTTAACTGAGCATCAATAAATTTCAAGGGCTTTTACTCGTCCAAAAGGTGGGGCTGAGGTATTATTAGCTAAACCGTTTTTTACAAGGATAAACATGATTATTCAGCACCATAGCCACGAGATAGCGACCAACACAGGTGTAATGCGCACCAGTATTTATCGTCCTGTAGAAGAAGGTAAATACCCGTGTATTATCTTCTATTCTGAGATTTTCCAAGAAACAGCACCAATTGCACGCTCTGCGGCAATACTTGCTGGTCATGGTTTTGTCGTGTTAGTGCCAGAAGTTTTTCATGAGTTAAATCCTATTGGGACAGTACTTGCCTATGATGATGCTGGTAAAGACAAAGGCAATGCCGACAAATGGGCAAAACCGCTTGAGAGCCATGACTCAGATACTGACGCCTTAATTGCATTTGCACGTCAGCAAGAATACTGCACAGGAAATGTAGGTGCGATGGGCGTATGTATTGGTGGTCACCTTGCATACCGTGCTGCATTAAACCCAAGTATCAAAGCCGCTTTTTGTTTATACGCGACAGATATACACAGCGATACTTTACCAGCACAAGCAGGTAATAACTCATTTGAGCGCATGGCAGATATTAAAGGTGAGATCCACTTTGTTTGGGGTAAACAAGACCCACATGTACCAAAAGAAGGCCGCCTTAAAATTTACCAACAAGCGGTGGCAACAGGCATTAATTACCAGTGGCAAGAAGTGAACGCCCAACATGCGTTTATGCGCGACGAAGGCGACCGATACGACCCAGCTCTTGCCATCAGCATGTATCAACAAGCAGTAGCTTTATTTAATCGCACACTTGTTTAAATCGTCATAGTGGCTACTTGATTAGTAAAATAATCCTTCAAGTAATCAAGTAAAACCCGCAGCTTTTTACTTCCCGCCGCCCCTGGCGGGAAAACGCCATAAAGTTCAATATCAGCAGTTTTGTAATCATCTAAGATTGTGCGTAACAATCCTGCTTTGATCCTTGGCAATGCATCATAAACTGGGATTTTCGCTAAGCCATGCCCAGCTTCTACAAAGGCAGTTCGTGCAGCAGCGTTGTTGGTACTTATGCCACCACTAACTGCCACCTCAAAGCGGCGTTTATCTTTTTCGAGCGTGACAACAGCACTACTTGGTTGATACACCACCCATGTATGCTCCGCTAAATCGGCGATGCTCTTTGGTATAGGGTACTTTGTAAAGTAATCGACTGAACCACATAAGCAAGTAGCCATACTTGCAAGTTTAGTGGCTTGTAAGTTTGAGCTTTCAAGGGCCACACCTCTAATCGCTAAGTCGTAGCCTTCTTTGATGATATCAACCACATCATCACTAAGCTGTAAATCAATATCAATTTTCGGATACAAACGCTTAAACTGAGCCAGTGCCGGTACCACAAGTTGCAAGCCTACATTCACCGGGCAACTCAATTTAATAACCCCAACCGGTTCACTCTTTAAGTTTTCAAGGTGTAAGTTAGCAGCCTCAGCGTGCTCGGTGATAGCCTGACAACGTTCATAATAAGCCATACCTGCTTCGGTGAGGGTCATGGTACGCGTTGAGCGGTTAAGCAAGGTAAGCTTTAGTTGCTGTTCTAGTTTCTTTAAGTGATAACTAACAACAGCCCTTGATAAACCAAGTTGCTGAGCTGCTTTAGTTAAGCTGCCTTGCTGCACAATGTGGGCAAACACCACCATGCTTTTTAATTGCTCAAACGATACTTTCATACAAACTCCTAATCTAACCTGAATAATTGTATCAATTATTAAACCAATGAAGTCAAATTTATCTGCGTTGTTTAACTCTATTTTCACCCCTATAGTGTTATCAACGATGTTTTATACACAAAAAGGGATTCACTATGTCAGCTAAGAAAATTTTAATGGTACTCACTTCACACGATGAGCTTGGCGATACAGGCCATAAAACAGGCTTTTGGGTTGAAGAATTTGCGGCGCCCTACTACGCCTTTATTGATGCTGGTGTAGAGGTAACTTTAGCCTCTGTTAAAGGTGGCCAACCTCCGGTTGATCCAAACAGTGCAGCCCCTGATGCAGCAACCGATGCCACAAAACGTTTTGAGCAAGACAGTGCGGCAAAAACTTTAATGGCTAATACTAAACCTCTGACTGAAGTTAAAGCCGATGATTTTGATGCGGTATTTTACCCTGGCGGCCATGGTCCGTTATGGGACTTAGTTGATAACCAAGATTCAATTAGCTTAATTGAGCAATTTCTTAACTCAGATAAGCCAGTCGGTGCAGTGTGTCACGCCAGTGCAGTATTACTGAATGCGAAAAATGCAGCTGGTAAATCTGTGGTATTTGATAAAAAAGTAACCGGCTTTAGTAATTCAGAAGAAGACGCCGTACAGCTTACCAATGTTGTGCCATTACTTGTTGAAGATGAGTTAATCAAACAAGGTGGTCAGTATCAAAAAACCGATGATTGGGGCGAGCTTGCGATTGAAGATGGCCTACTAATCACAGGGCAAAACCCTGCAAGTTCAGAGCTTGCTGCGAAAAAACTATTAACCAAATTAGGTTAAAATAAGTCAACATGCCCTAGACCTTTAGTAAACACCTTGCATATCAAGGTGTTTACCTTCACTTTTAATAAGTTATACTCATTCGGTCACATTGATTTAAGAGCTTCTCATCATGACTGAAAAAAAAGCTGTCAAAATTCCTCCTATTAGTAGTAAGCGATTCGCAATTTTAGGCATTATGCTGGTGTGCTTGGTACTGCAAATAATTAATACCCTACCCGGCATAAACTTAAACGGCTTAGGTATTTTGCCAAGACAAATGTCTGGTTTATCGGGGGTGTTTTTTGCGCCATTTTTACATGGTGGCTGGGCACACCTTTTTAGTAACCTAGTGCCATTTGCGATTCTCGGCTGGCTAGTTTGCCAATTTAGCGTAAAACGCTTTTGGCTGGTGTTTGCAGGCACAGCGCTCATTGGTGGGTTATTAGTATGGCTATTTGGCCGCAGCAATATTCATGTAGGACTAAGTGGTGTTATCTACGGTTTATGGGGCTACTTAATTAGCTACGGCATTATGCACCGCTCATTCAAAGCCATTTTAATCAGTATTGCGGTTGTTGTGTTATACAGCGGCCTGATTTGGGGTGTCTTCCCGCAGCGCATTCATATTTCATTCGAAAGCCATTTATTCGGCGCAATTAGCGGCGCATTCATCGGCTATATTATGGCAAAGCGTGATAAGCAAAAGAGACCTAAGCTTTAAACTGAAAGCTGAAAGCTGAAAGCTATTAGCTTCTAGTCTCTTAACTTCATTGTCACCAACACAACGCCATGGTCGGTACTTTGATCATCATAGGCAAACTGGGGGTTGATCAAGTGCTGATCATAGGTGTGATAATCAACCACCTCAAAAAAGCTACCCTGAAACCCGGCATCAAACTCACGGGATAACAAAATATAATCAAATACTGAGCTGCTACTGCCAAAATAGTGGGTGGCTTCTCTGTCGTTCTCGGTGACAACATGGCGCTGATAGAGTTGCCAACTATCTTGTAGTTTAAACTCTGAACGAGATGGGCTATTTTGCCTATGACCGCTAAAACGAAGGTGGTCAGCGATTAAATGGTTAAGCACGCCATCGTGTAACTCATTATTAAAGTCCCCCATCACAATCACAGGGTTATTGGTGTGCGCTCTGCGCTTAATGATTTCTACGAGTAACAGCGCTGCTTCACTGCCACGCTGCATGCTTGATGCCCAGCGTCCAAGAACTTGCGATTTTAACTGCATAACTAAGTTTTGCTGTTCGCTTTGGCTTTCATCCTCTTGGTGATGGAGCATGCTGCGCTTAGATTTAAAGTGCACTACATAGCAATCGACGTGTCCTAAGTGAGGTACTTCAAGTGTCGCGCGAATAATACTGCGGCTAAAGTTAAAATTATCGCTCAAGCCCATCGCTAAAATATCATCTTGCTCTGCCTCAACCTGACTGACAGCAACAATTTTATAGCGTGAGGCAATAGCCACAACCGGATCGCGATAAATAAAGTCATCAATCACCGTTGGCTCATCAACGACTGCAAAATAGGGGTAACCCTCTGCGTTAACTTGTTGTTTTAGCTCATTGATACTGAACACTTCTTGAAAGCCAATGATATCTGGCTGCTGATTTTTAAGGTAATCGGCCAACCAGCGCTGCTTTTTGGCCCACTGCTCAGCGCTATAAATGCGCTGAAAATCATAAAATGCGTCAGGTGGCGCTAAATAATTATATAAATTAAACGTCGCCACCTTTAATTGACTGTTTTCTATCACTTAACTCCTTATTCGTGTAACCACTCAGTGGCAATAATCGGGTCTTCAAAGTATTTCACTTCGCCACTGATAAACCAGTTACCCACTTTGCTTGCCACTTGTTGCCAGTTTTTGTTACCAAGCACAGCTATACGGCAAAACTCTTTGTTATGTTTAAGGCCTAACTTAAAATCATCCCACGCCGCTTGTAACTCCCAGCCTTCTAACTCAGTAATATCAACATAGGCTCTTATTTTTGCACTCGGAACTGCCGCTACAGCATTATCTACAAGAGGAGTGAGAGTTTTATAATCCTCGTGGGTAAGCTTTCCGACTACTTTAATTGTGAGATAAAAAGTCGTGCCAGTTCGCTCAAGGCCAATGGCTAAACCATGCTTTTTCATGTCATCCTCCTTGTTATTCATAATTAATAACTGTACTTCCCTTGCTCTATCTGATCAACTAGGATGGTAGTCTCGTAATGACATTCATTAAAGCACAATTTAGGAGTTTCAATGAGTAATACCGAAAGTTATACGCCACCTAAAGTGTGGCAATGGGATGCAGAAAACGGTGGTGAATGGGCGAAGACTAATCGTCCGGTCTCAGGTGCAACCCACGAGCAAGACTTGCCCGTTGGTAAACACGATCTTCAACTCTACTCACTTGCGACACCAAACGGCCAAAAAGTGACTATCATGCTCGAAGAACTATTAGAGCTTGGTATTGATGAAGCTGACTACGATGCATTTTTAATTAAAATTGGCGATGGTGATCAATTCTCTTCAGGGTTTGTCAGTGTTAACCCTAATTCAAAAATCCCAGCCTTAATGGATCACAGTACAACGCCCCTTACTCGCGTGTTTGAGTCAGGTGCAATTTTACAATACCTGGCAGAAAAGTTTGATGCGCTGATCCCAAGCGATCACGCTAGTAAAACAGAATGTCGAAATTGGCTATTTTGGCAAATGGGCTCTGCCCCATACTTAGGTGGAGGCTTCGGTCATTTTTATAGTTATGCCCCTTTCAAGATGCAGTACCCAATTGATCGCTTCACCATGGAAGTAAAACGCCAGTTAGACGTATTAAACCGCCATTTAAGCGACCATGACTACATGGCTGGTAGCGAATATTCAATTGCCGATATCGCTATTTGGCCTTGGTATGGCAGCTTGGTACTTGGCAATTTATATGATGCAGCTGAGTTTTTAGATGTTGAGTCATATAGCCATGTGATGCGCTGGGCAAAACAAATTGAGCGCCGCCCTGCAGTACAACGAGGTCGCAGAGTAAACAAAACATGGGGTGATGAAGCTGAGCAGTTAGCAGAGCGCCACTCTAAGGAAGATTTTTAAGGGCTTAAATGCCCTTTTTCATAAAAATAAAAAGTATGCAAAAGCTCAGTAAAGAAGATATCTACCAACGCCTCAGTAACACCGAGGATGCCCGTGCCTGCAAAGCAATTGATGAAGCTGCTTGTAAAGTAGTGCCCGGCAATTTTCTTACCTTATTAGTAAGCCAACTATTTAGTAAGTTTGCAGATGCCCTGTTAAACCCTAAAGTGACCCTGCCTTGGCTTTTACAGAGCATTAATGTACCAAGTAGTTTTATTGCTTGGCTTGTGCCTATTCGTGAGTCAGGCTCAATGTTGCCACAACTGGCCATCGCAAGTGCTATTCGTAGGCTGCCTGTCAGAAAGTGGGTTTGGGTGATTGGCGCCATAGTGCAAGCCTTGTGTATTGTAGGCATGCTTATTTGTGCTTTAACACTTCAAGGTGCAACGGCAGGTTTTGCTATCATCGCTATTTTGATTATCTTTAGCCTTGCTCGTGGCTTTAATTCCATTGCTGCAAAAGATGTATTAGGCAAGGTCATACCTAAACAACAACGAGGCAGCATTAGCGGTCTTGCTGCGAGTTTTGCAGGATTTGCAACGCTCACATTTGGTCTTGGTTTATGGTATCTACAAAGCCTTGGCTATGAAAATGGGGTGTATGTTGCTTTAATGCTGGCCGCTTTAATGTGGCTGTTTGCAGCGCTCAGTTATAGCCGCATTCAAGAATACAAGGGCGCAACCGAGGGCGCTGAAAACGGCTTTCTGCATGCTTTATCAAAATTAAAACTGCTTTACCAAGATAAACAATTTGCTCACTTTATTATCACTCGTGCGTTGTTGCTATGTTCTGCTTTGAGCGCCCCGTTTTATATCGTTCTTGCTAGTGAACAGGCTTTCGACTTTTCACTACTTGCTACATTTATGGCCCTTTCGGGGCTTGCCAGTTTAGTCTCTGCGCCAATTTGGGGGCGATTAAGTGATTTATCGAGCCGCAAGGTATTAGTGTTTGCTGCAATGCTCGTCACCCTCAACGGTTTCGCCGTTTATTTAGTTGCTTATCTGAGCCCACAAACGCTCAATGAATTTTGGCTATTACCGCTCTGTTATTTTTTACTCACCGTAGCTCATCAAGGGGTTCGCCTTGGTCGTAAAACCTACCTTGTTGATATGGCTGAAGGAAACAAGCGCACTGACTATGTCTCTGTTAGTAATACGGTGATCGGAGTTATATTATTACTGCTAGGTAGCGTCGGCTTACTAAATACCTACTTAACGACTGCTGAGTTAATTTTTTTCTACAGTATCTTAGGCTTACTTGGTGCAATTAGTGCGTGGTTTTTACCCGATGCCTAGACCCTGCAGTAAAAAAAGCGCATAATCGCGCTGATTTTATTTCCAAAAAGGACTTACTATGAAAAAGGCAGCTCTTGCACTTCTTACGCTACTTACACTTTCTGCTTGTAGCACCAGTGTGCCTATTCGTAACTTTGACGCAAACCCTGTACCGCAAATGGCGTCTGGCCAACATGACCTTGAAAGTATCAAAACCAATATTTTAAAAGCATGTATGAAACTAGGCTGGACGTGTCGTTCAAATGCCGAAGGTCAAATCTTAGGTAAACTTGATATTCGTAAACACCAATTACGCGTTGATATTACGTTTAACGAGCAAGAATATTCTATTGATTACAAAGATTCGATAAACCTTGATTACAATGGCAAAAAAATCCACCGCCAATATATCAATTGGGTTACCAACTTAATGCGCAATATTGATGCTGAATTAGCTTATAAATAAAATTGACGCAGAATCAGGTATTAAAAAAGGCGACCTAGGTCGCCTTTTTCTTTGCTAATTTTTCAAGTTCTTATCGAAGAACTCTAAAAACGCTTTCAACGTTTTAATTCTATACGGCTGGTGCGATAAGTAATGATCGCCATCTTCGAGCTCAATGTAAGTAACATCTTTGCCTTCGTCTTTAAGTTCATCATCCATTTCACGACTATGATAAACAGGCACTACATTATCATCAGAGCCATGAACCAATAGCACCGGACGATTAATTTGCTTTGCAAAATTAACAGGCGACACTTTTTCTAGTTTATCGCCATCAGTTCCAAATTGCTTACGCACAATTTCTTTATTAGTGAAATAACGCGCTTTACTAACAATACGCTCAAGATCAGTAACGCCAGCAAAGCTTGCTGCACATTTGAATGTTTCAGGGTGTTTAACTACTGCCATTAATGCAGCATAGCCACCATAACTTGCCCCGCCAATACAAATTTTATCTTTATTAGCGATACCTTCTTCAACAAGCCAATTCGCCGCATCTTGCAAATCATCTTGCATTTCTTTACCAAAACCTTGAACTGCAGCCATCTCAAATTCATGCCCATAGCCACTTGAACCACGGAAGTTTGGTTGCAGTACTGCATAACCATTATAAGCAAGTAACGCAGTCCAATAGTCAAAACCAGCGTAATCACGAGCCATTGGCCCACCATGCGGGAACACAATTGTTGGTAACTTATCACCTTCTTTGTAACCCACAGGTAGAGTTAAATACCCTTCAATAGTTAAGCCATCACGAGCTTTATAACTAATTTTCTTTTTACCGCTGTAAACAGTTTCATCAACATCTGGAAATGCCGAGGCAAATGCAGTTAATTCGTTAGAATCCCGGTCACCCAACATATAGGTACCAGGGATTTGCTCACCTGAAACGTAAACCACATATTGACGCTGTTCTTTACTAGTATCAATAATATCAATATCAAACTTATCTGCCGGCAATACAGCGCGTAAGCCATTATAAAGGTTGTTTAAATCTTCATCCCAGTAACGGATCCCCTCATCTAATTGAGAGTGCGTAAACCCTGCTACTTCACCTGTAAGAGATGAATAGAATATATGACCGTCGAAGTCATAGTTATCATCGCTGAACACTAACTCTTTTTTCATGGTCGTTAGGTCCATTTTATAAAGCGCATCATAGCCATCTTTAAGAGCTTTGAAGTAAAGAATATTAGGGTCTTTATCGAAGCCCAAAACAGTCACTACATCAGGGCTAAATGCTTTATATTTGAATAACGTTTTACGGTTATCTCGATCTTCGTCATAAAGAATATATTCAAATTCGTCTTCATCCATTTTTAGGGCAATACGCACATTACCTTGGCGGTCTGCTGTCCAATCAATCACTTTACTACGTGAGCGCTGAATTTTTTTCTTACGAAGTGTACTTAAATCAAGTTCATACACGCCAGGGGCATTGGCAACATCAAAATCACCTTGAACTAAAATTTTATCTTTTTTATCGGGTAAAAAGCTGATTACCTGATCACCAAATTGCGGTTGGCGTTCATCACGATTAAAGTTAGGCTTTATAGCCAGTTTCGCCTTGCCATCACCACCAATTTTATATGCATATAAACGTGTAGAGGTATATTTAGGGCCGCCAAATTGGCGTTGAATATAGCGGGCACCTAAAAGAAGTACCTCATCATTTGCCCATTCATACCAATCGAAGAAAATAGTATGATTATCTGAACGAATAATAGAATCAGCTTCTTTAGTTTTACGGTTATAAACCATTAAAACCAGCTCACCATTTACATTTCGAATAAACGATAAATTTTTACCATTTGGCGAAAATTTTACTTGGCTAAAAGCGCGTAAAGAGGCGAATGATTCTACAGGGAGTTGTGTGTTTTCAGCAGCACGAGGCATTAAGCTCAGCACTGCAAAAAGAGTAAGCAGTAAGTACTTCATAATAAAGTCCATTTCTTTTTTATTGTCGCGGCAATAGTAACATTAAATTACAAAAAAAGACTAATTCAAAAAAATTAGACACCTCTTCCATTCGTTTAAAACGAACGTAACACTCGATTAATAGCATTATTAATTTATTTTTTGCTAATTATAATAGCTGCACAACTTCAGTTTTCTTAGGTGACATGATGAAAAAAGTACTTGTGTTAAATTCATCTTTAAATGGTGAACAAGGTAATTCAACCAAGCTTAGCCAACTATTTGTTGAGCAGCTTGCTAACAACCAACAAATTTCAGTAACAACTCGCGATTTAAGCGACAATGCGATTGCTCACTTAACGCAGACAGAAATGGCTGCTTGGATGACTGATGCAAACGAACGTAGCGATGAGCAAAAGCTACTTGCTGCAATTTCTGACGATTTAATTGCTGAACTTAACGATAACGAACTGATTGTCATTGGTATGCCAATGTATAACTTTGGTATTCCATCAACATTCAAAACTTGGATTGATCGTATTGCTCGTGCTGGTATTACATTTAAATATACAGAGCAAGGCGCTGTAGGTTTAATTAAAGACAAAAAAGTAGTGGTACTTGCTGCCCGTGGTGGTGTATATCAAGGCACCGACATGGATACACAAACTAAATACTTAAAAGATGTACTTGGTTTTGTGGGTATGACTGATGTTAACTTTATTTACGCTGAAGGCCTTGCAATGCCAGGTGCAGATCAAAGCTTAGAAGCTGCACAAAACGAAATAAAGGCTTTCACCGCGTCACTTTAATATGTGATTAATAAAGCTAGATATAAAAAAGCGGTCATCATGACCGCTTTGTGATTTACGCTGTGACCGATAACAGCGAATCACCTTCAGATAAACCAAACTTTTCTTGCACAGAGGCTAGAATCGCTTCTTTATCTTCTTCTCCCAGTTGATCAGAATATTGCGCTAACAACTCATCTAAATAACTGACAACTTCTTCGCTATCAACCTGCTCAAGTGAATTACCACTTGGCGGCGGTGGTGGCGGACCAGGCGGACGCTCACCTTCAGGACGACCTAATTCACCGACTTCAGCGGCATCAAAGCCAGCTTCAGCCATAATTGCTTCCATTTCTTGACCCGGTTGAATACCCGCATCCATAAATGTCTGCATAATAGATTGTGCATCTTCTGCAGTTAAGTTTTCAGGATCAAACTGAGCTAAGGTTTCATTCATTAACTCTGTTTGTTCACTGGTCAACGGTTCTGCTTGAGGTCGTTGCATGGGCTGAAAATTCGCACCCGATGAAACACTGTTGATCATCGTTGATTTTCCTTACGTTTTGGTGGTTTATGGTTGTTGAACTCGTCTTCAGTTACTTCACCATTTTGATCAGCATCCATGTCATTAAAAATGGTTTGCAGCATATCTTCAGGCATAGGCTGTTCACTAAACTCAGTAAAATCAATCGCCCCATTGCCATCTATATCAATCGATGCAAAGTCAGGTCGCTGGGGTGGACCGCCTTGATGGTCGCGAGCAAAGCAAGCGGGCGCTGTGGCTAACAACGAAATAGCTAAAACAGAAAGTGCAGATAATTGCTTCATAGCGAACCTCTTATGTCATTCAATTGACCGTAAGCATAATCTGAATACCATCCAAAAGTGTGTGGGCAATATGCTACAAATGTGGAAACTTTGTGGATTGCTTTAGTAATTAATCTAAGTTGTGACTTGCTACGTATAATCATTAAAGCAATTTTCAACTCCACGTTTATGGCAGGCTCAAAAAAACAAAAAGTAAATCTTGTTTGGTTTAAACGTGACCTACGACTATCTGATCATCAGCCACTTGCCAGTGCAATTGCATCAGAGCTGCCTTGCTTACTTATTTACAACTTTGAGCCCCTATTACTCGAAGACCCCCATTACAGCTTTAGGCACTGGCGTTTTGTTGCTCAGTCACTTAAAGACATCAACCAACAGCTCGAAAAATATAACGCTGAAATCGCCATTTATAATCAAGAAATGATTACCTTGTTAGAAACCCTTAGTGAAGATTTTGATATTGCAGGGGTTTATAGTCATGAAGAAATAGGTCTTTACAATACCTTTGAGCGAGATAAACAGGTCAAACGCTGGCTAAACAGCAAAGTAATTCCTTGGCACGAAACGCCACTTGGAGGTGTAAAACGAGCGCGGCCAAAACAGTTTGATTGGCAAACACATTGGCATGGCGTGATGAACCAACGTCTTGTAACGCCAAATTGGCAAGCCTTTAATGCAGTGCAGCCTCATAATTACCAAGCAGCAACCTGTGCTGATGATTTTCTAAAGCACGACCCGCAGTTTCAATATGGTGGCCCTCATGCAGCCAGAGCTTGCCTACAGAGCTTTGTAGAGGAGCGTGCAAAGAGCTACCAAAGTGGTATCTCGAGTCCTTCCAAAAGTAGAGATTCATGCTCTAGGCTTTCGCCTTACTTAGCCTTTGGCAACTTGAGCCTCAGACAAGTTTATCAAACTCTAAAATACTATTTAGCAAAGCAGCCTTTAAGCTGGCGTCGCTCATTACATGCTTTCGAGTCAAGGCTTCACTGGCATTGCCATTTTATGCAAAAATTCGAAACTCAATGCAGCATGGAGTTTGCACCGCAAAATGCGGGCTACAAGCACTACCCTTATCGCGATGATGAACTCGTTGCAGAGCACTTAAAACGCTTTGAGCAAGGTCAAACAGGTATTCCCATTATTGATGCGTGTATGCGCTGCCTCGCAGCAACGGGTTACATTAATTTTCGAATGCGCGCTATGTTGGTCAGCTTTATGACTCATCATATGAACATTCATTGGCAATCAGTCAGCTTTATTTTATCGCGTTATTTTTTAGATTTTGAGCCTGGTATTCACTACCCACAAATCCAAATGCAAGCATCGGTCACAGGAACCAACACGATTCGTTTGTATAACCCAATAAAGCAATCTGAAGATAAAGACCCAGATGGCATATTTATTAAAACATGGTGCCCTGAGCTTAAAAACTTACCCATAGAAGATCTCCACCAGCCATGGCAACAGCCGCCAATGGAGGCCTTATTTAATAACTTTAAACTCGGCGAAGACTACCCTGAGCCTATGGTAGATATTGAACATGCAGCCAAACAAGCACGTGAGCGATTATGGTCATTTCGAGAACGTGATGATGTAAAGCGTGGCACAAAAGCCGTATTGAATAAGCATGTGATAAGCCTTAAAAGACAACGCCATGGCTCATAAAAAGCTTAATTTACCCAGCAAAACCTGCCCCGTTTGCGACAGGCCATTTATGTGGCGTAAAAAATGGCAACGTGACTGGGAGCATGTAAAGTACTGCTCAGAACGTTGCAAGCGTGAAGCAAAAAGAAATATTGGCGTTTAAGTTGCACTCATATCGTTAACTCACAGTTTTCGGCACAAAACCCTGAAAGCCTTTCACGGTTGTCGAAAAAATTTACAAAGGAGATGACGATGACGATTAAAAAATCTGCACATACGAGTTGGTCTGGTGATATTAAATCTGGCAAAGGCTATATTTCTAGTCAAAGTGGCGCGCTTGAGAAACAGCCATTTGGCTTTAACACTCGCTTTGAAGATAAGCCGGGCACTAACCCTGAAGAGCTGGTTGCAGCGGCACACAGTAGCTGTTTTAGCATGGCGCTATCGCTTGCACTAACTGAAGCAGGCTTTGTCGCTGATGACATAACGACCAAAGCAACAGTGAGTCTTGATGAAGTTGATGAGGGCTTCGAAGTGAGTCACATTGCACTTGATGTTAGTGCAAAGATAAAAGAAATTTCGAGCGAAAAGTTTGAGCAACTTTGTGAACAAACCAAGCAAGGCTGCCCTATTTCTAAACTGATGAATGCCGAAATATCACTCACCACAACGCTTAATTAATCTCTGTAGGCCAAGCACTGCTTGGCCTTTTCACAAACTAACAGACCCACAACACTTTATTACAATGTAAATACCTACTTGTTGTATTATCTTGATGAAGCAAAATCAAATACAACAAGGATATGTATGTTTAAACAACTTGCCCCTATTGCTCTGGCAGCACTTGCTTATTCAAGCTGCTCGATCGCAACAGAACAACAGATGAGTAAACAATGGTTCAATAGTATCGACTATACGCACATAGAGAGTAACAGATATAGTTTTAATGCTTACCAATTAGTGAGCCATTACTACTTTGAGGAGCAGCAGAGCTCTGGGGTACTTGATGATTATGGCTACCTAGATACAGATTCCAACATCCGAGTGAATTACTTTAATAGCGATTACACTGATTATCTTGGCTTGTTTGGTGAAGGATTTTATAAAAACTGGTTTGTTACAGGTGAAATTTACGATGTTGATGATGCTGATGACTATACCTTAGGAATAGGCTATTTATTTGCCGATGCCTTAAAGGTCTCTGTAAATAGGGATGTGCGTGAATATGGTGATGATTATTTCCGCTTAAAAGCGCAGTATAACCTCCAAATAAACGATAAAGATTACCTTGGTTTTAGTGCAGAAACAGATGATGAACTCGACGTTTGGAATGTCTCTGCCAGATACTTTAATCATTTAAGTGGTAGCCATTACATTACTGTCGATGTTGGCCACCAAGACAGCCTTAATGATTCAGCAAGCAATGCCATGATCAGCTACTACTTCGGCGATCACTATGCCATAGGCGCAGGTTTGGATGATTCTGAACTCGTTTTACAAGGCAAGTACTTTATTAATGATAAATACTATTTAACCGCTAATTACACTGAAAGCGGCTCTGCTGAACTTTATAACCTTAAGTTTGTTGCCCAGTTTTAAACTGATATGAGCCAACAGCTTTAAACAAAAACGCCGCTATAAAGCGGCGTTTTCAGTTTATAGAATTACATATTACCTAGCTTAATCATCATTGCAGTGTACATTTTTAAGTTCAGTGCTAACTGCTCTTCAGTAATAAACTCATGCTCTGAGTGACCTGTGTACTTTTTACCTGGCATTGATGGACCAAATGACACCGCATTATCAAACAGCTTAGCATTTGTGCCACCACCAATTGACACAAAGCCCGCGTCTTTATCGCCGGTAAAGTGCTTAAAGATATCGAGTAATGCTTCTGCATGAGGCGCACCATCTAACAGCATTGGCGTACCAATTACCACTTTAGTGTCTTTTAACGTAACACCATTAGTGGTTTGCCAAGCGCTAAGCGCTTCATTAATTTGCTGCTTAAGCACAGCTTCTTGTTTACCTACCGGACGACGCATATTAATCGACAATTTAATCTCGTTACCATCGCGGCTTAATAAGGTTGGCGAAACAGTCATCGGGCCCATAAAGTCATGCTTGTAACCAATTTCACCGAATTGCGCGCCGTATAAATCAAGACCAATTAGCTGATTGATAAACTCAACTGCTTGACCATCGCTATTGTTTTCAAGATCAATACCTTTAAAGATTTCTGCAAGGTGCGCAATGGCATTTTCACCCGCTTCTGGCTCAGATGAATGCGCTGAAATCCCCTTCACTTGGACTAACAAGCCATTGTCTTGCTCTGTCATCGCCACTTTGACGTTTTTGAGCTTAGCGACATTGTCGTGTAATTTAGCCACTGTCGCCGCATCAGCGTTATGTACTAACACGCTGGCATCTTCAGGGATTTGGCTAACAAAGGCGCCGCCTTTTAAGTCACTAACATATAAACCAGTTTGTGCAGAGGTCGCTGAGAAAGTCGGGGCAATTAAGCTCCAACCTTTTTCTGCAACAACCACAGGGTATGAAGCATCAATAGTGACTGCGTATTTTGGTTGCTGATAGGTTTTCATGAACTCTTCGAGTGGTGCCCAGTCAGACTCTTCTGCAAGGTAAACCATTAATTCAATACGGTTATTTAATGTAATACCCTTGTCTTTGATCGCCTTCATTGCATGCAGTGCAGTCGCAATTGCCCCTTTATCATCTTCTGTACCACGTGCAATTAGCTTTCCTGGCTCAGAGGTTTTATCCATTTTAAATGGACTTTGCTGCCATTTACTGGCATCTGCTGGTTGCACATCACCATGGGTTACTATGGTTACTTTTTCAGCTTGGTTACCCATGCCAATTAACACTGTGTAGCCTAAATCTTGATAATCAAAACCAAACTGCGCCGCTTTCATTTTTAAGAACGACTTAAAGCCAATGAAATCTGGGTTATCAGGAGTCGCTAGACCTTCTTTATTTACCGTTGGATACGAAACTAAATTCTCTAAGGTATGAATTTGCGCTTGTTGATATTGCTCTACCGCGTAGTTAGCCAGCTTTTCACTTTGCTCAGACACAGCAGCCTGACTAGAGAAAGCACTTAATAAAAATGCAGCAAGTAATGAATGTTTCAAGATAAGCTCCAGAGTTTAAGAAGGTTTTTAGAAAGTCGCCTTGATTGTAACGCTTATAACGCCGACATAACATCTCTAATTCAAGCAAAATAGATCGCTTAAAAATACCAACAAGGTACAATAGCCACTCACCCTATTAATTCGTTTGTTAGACTCATGAACCGCAGAAAAAAGATCTTCACTAAACTTAAGCAAAAAGATAAGCGTGCCAATGCAAAATTGCATAAAAGCAATAAACCGGCATATATTTCAAAGGCAGAACGCGAAAAATTAGCACAGCAAGAAGCTGAGCAGGAAAGTTAAAATACCTAGCGGTCAGCGGTAAGGTTGTAGGCGCGATTTTACATCGCGCAATATAAAAAGATAACGCGCGAAATAAATTTCACACCTACATCAAAAAACGTGGGAGCGGCTTTAGCCGTGAATAAAGTAAAGCTGTTCGGCGTTAAAACGCCTCCTACACCGTAGGTGTCACGCTTGCTTAGCGCGTCTCAACCACCACACAAAAAAACACCCTCGCGCGAAATAAATTTCACGCCTACAACACCTCAATTCACATTTGTATCGGACACGTGATCTGACTCGCTAACTTTACTCGCGTAGCTAGATACTCTGGTTTTCAAACTGAAAGCTGAAATCTGACGGCTCATCATTCTCTTTGTACACTCTGGTTTCGCGCGTAGAAATTTCACGCCTAGCAACTCAACTCTTTTCACACTCATTCACAAATTGTGCTTCACATAGTTCCGATTTTTAAGTATTTTAAAATTAATAAAATAACAACAATAAGATACAAGGGAATGAGAAGTTTATTGCTGCTTAGCTGTGCGCTTTTGTTAAGTGCATGCGCATCTAAAGTTACCAACATAAAAGAAGACCGAGACACACTATCTAAAGCCGATGAAGGCTACCTACTGATTGGCATTGAAACTAACCGCAGTTTAAAAGCCATTTATATTGATGGTCCAAAATCGCTTGTTCTTACGGCTAAGGACATTCGAAGTGGTAGCAATTATATTTTAGCGAATCTACCATTGGGTGATTACACCATCACACGCTTAAACTTAAATCGATATTCCTATCTTGAATTTGATAACGATGAAGAAAGTTGGCAATTCACTCTTTCTGCTAAAAAAATCAACTATGTAGGTCATTTAGATATTACCACGGTAGGTTTTTGGTATACCCGCTCTCACATTGTTTTAGAAAACCGAAGCTCTGAAGCACTGCAATACATGGAACAAAACTTCCCAACGATTTTGTCTGGTCGCTCGCTAAATTATGGCGGCCCAGGGGAAGACTCATTCTTTGATTATTTGGGACAAACATTTTCGCAGCAGGAAGCAAAATAATGAAAAAGCTACTTATCTTATTATTTTTTATTTTTCCCTTGCATGCTGAAATGTTATCGAGTGAAGACTTAATGTATTCGCCCGATCAAAGCCAAGTTATGGTTTCGCCCAGTGGCCGCTGGATCAGCTTTTTAGAAGCGCAAGAAGACAAAACCAAAACTCTCAATATCATCGATATAAAAACGATGGAAATGTACTATGCAGTTAAACTCAAGGAACAGGATAATTTTCTTCATTATGAATGGTTGAGTAATGACAACATTTTCGTTCGTGTAAGTAGTAAGTATGACTCTGACTACAGCGCAGTGATCAATGTCACAGAAAGTGAAGAAAAGCCAAAGTTCGAACAGCATAGAGTCACAACCAAAGGATACATGGTTGATAGGTTATTAAACGATGCTGAACACATTTTATTCGCAAAACCAGATAAAAAGAATACGCATATTTATAAGGTTCCCCTCACTATCTTGTATAAAGATAACCTAAGCTCCTTCTCCCCCATAGAGAAGGGTTTAAAAGGCGCTAGCAGCTATTTTTTTGATGAGCATAAACAGCAATTATTTACTGTTAAATTTGATATTGATGAAAAAAGCTTACAGTTTTTCTACAAGGTTATCGGGAGTGATAAGTGGATAGCACTTTTTACACTCTCAGACGCCGATTATCAGTTTTTACCAATTGGATTTACTGACCAAGATCACCTTGCCGTCATTACCAACAAAAATACCGATAAGAGCCAGGTGAGCCTTTTTAATATCAACACACAAGAAATCACCGACACACTCTATCAACACCCAAAATATGACATTCAGTCGGCAGAACTTGATGATAACGGCAAACTTATCGCCGCCTCGTATATCAAACATGGTAAATATACGACTGACTATTTTGTGGATACGTATAAACAGTTGCATAGCAAAGTTGCTGAAGCATTAGGGGATGAGCAATTCTTCTGGGTAAATAGCTCATTAGATGGAAAAAACCATATTCTTTACAACCATTCCTCAACGATTCCAGGTAAATATTTCTTATATAACGCCGAAGCTAACCACATTGAATTATTATTCTCTACCGATAAAAATGAAAACGTTAAGTACGCCAAAACAACGTTCTTTAACTTCAAAGCCTACGATGGAACTAACCTTGAAGGTTACTTAACCAAACCCATTAACAACGATAAGCAGGTATTATTAGTGATGCCACATGGTGGTCCAATAGGTATTCGTGAAAGTGATGAATTTAGCCCTGAAGTACAATACCTTGCCTCTCGTGGCTTTTCTATTTTACGTGTTAATTTCAGGGGCTCAGCAGGGTTTGGTAAAGAGTTTTTAGAAAGCGGTGTTGGTCAATTTGGTAACCTTATCGAACAAGACATTTCTGCCGCAGTGGCTCATATTCGTTCACAACATAGCTTTAAACATACCTGCTCTATGGGCGCAAGCTATGGTGGTTATTCTGCGGTGATGCTGGCAATTAAACACCCTGATATTTATGAATGCGTGATTGCAAGTTTTGGTATTTATGACTTACCTCTACTTTATAACGCAAGTAATATCGCTTTAACTAAAGATTATCAAGCGCTTATAGAACGTACTGTTGGTGAATATAACCAAGATTTAAAAGATATTTCCCCCGTCTATCAGGCTACATCTTTAAAAGCCCCTGTTCTTATTATTGCTGGCAAACAAGATGAAATATCGGGCTTTGAGCAAAGTAATCGCTTTTACTATGTTTTAAAGCGTTTAGGTCATGATGTTGAAAAAGCGTTTTTCGAACGCTCTGGGCATGGTCATCAGATTTGGTATTACGATCAAGTAGAAGCAGCTTTAGCTAACGACTTTATTGAAAGAAAACTTAATCTAAACAGTACATTAACTAATTATATTGAATCTGAAAAGAAAGCGGTTCAACGTGATGCCATATTGTTAGCAGATACATTTGACAGTAAAACAATAGAAACTGATCGTACAAAAGAAAGCTTTGAATACTACCAATTAGCGGCCAACTTAGATCATGATCGAGCCATGTTTAATGTCGGTAGTTATTATCATCGTGGCGATAATAGGCCTATTGATATTAAAAAAGCTATTGAGTATTACAGCCGCTCGGCGGAATTAGGCTATGAGAATGCAAAAGAAAGACTAAGTTTTATCTATTCCTATAGTTTACTTGTGGAGCCTGACTTCAAAAAAGCTCAAAAGTACTCTCAAGAACTTTATGATAAAGAGCAAACTGTTAAAAACGCATTTAACTTAGCAGTAGTCAATTGCATTGCTGATATTAAATTTAGAAATACAGAAAAGTGTTTAAGCTTAATAGAAGAGTATGCTGAAAAAGTTGGCAATAACTCAAACGGAGAAGTTAGAGAGCAGATAGCCCTGCTAATGCTGGAAGGTCAATACTCGACTCAAGAACGAGAAAGGCTTCAGAAAGTAATTAAAAAACTGTATGGGCTTGATTATCCAAATGCGATTTTAGAGTTAGAGCGGGCTGGATTATTTAAACTAGTTTTATCTGAAAAATTTAATGGCCGTTCTAGTGTCGAGCAACTCAGTGAAGATACGGAATTTTCATATACACTGAACGAAAAACAGCGCTTTGGAATCGAGTTTTCAATGAACCGAGAGGGTATTGATAATCGTAAGGATCGCTTGGTTATATTTACCAAATGGCACTTCAAACCAAGCTCTCCTGAAGAAAATGAAAATGTTTATTACCAAACTTTATGGGGCAGCCCTCTTGATGAATGGTTTACCTACCGCACTTTAGATGAAACATCGACGCCAGGTACGTGGACTTTAGATGTGATGGGCGCAAACCAACAATTGCTCTATCAAAACACCTTTAAAGTGACGGCTATCAACTAAACTCAAAATGCGCAATTTCAATCAGGTAACGACTTAGGGGCCATGGCAAACTGGCCCCACTTCTGAAAAGCATTAACGAGTAACCATGAAAACGAAGCAACAACAACGCATTGAGCTGGTCTGTGATTACATTAGCCAGCACCTTGATGAACCTTTATCACTGGAGACACTCAGTGAGGTGGCATGTTGTTCGAAATATCATTTTCATCGTTTATTTGCCGCTGGAGTTGGCCTAAGCGTTACCAAATATGCGCAGCTTGCGCGCTTAAAGCGAGCCTCATTTCGACTTGCATTTGAACATCAACTTAAAATTATTGATGTTGCATTAGAAGCGCAATTTGATAGCCCAGAAGCATTTAGTCGTGCTTTTAAGCGCACCTTTACGCAGTCGCCAAGCGAATTCAGAAGCAAACCAAACTGGCCTAATTGGCACTCACAGTTTGAATTTTCATTACCTGACAAAAAGGTTTGCCCTATGAATGTAAACATTGTTGATTTTAAAGCACAACCGGTGGCTTTATTAACCCACCTAGGCGCTGCTAATACCCTGATGAATACCGCTGCACAATTTATTGAGTGGCGAAAAGAATCAGGCTTTTCACCTGTTAAAACCAGTAAAACGTATGGGATCCCGTATAGCGATCCGGCCACCACTGAAGACCATGCATTTCGTTTTGACTTTGCAGGCAGTATCACCTCACCGATTACTGAAAACCCGCAAGGTGTGCGAAATGGTGAAATTCCAGCAGGACGCTGCGCCGTTGTTCGTCATAATGGCTCTCATGACACCATTAGCGATACAGTTTACTACTTATACCGTGAATGGCTGGTGCAAAGCGGCGAAGAAGTCAGAGACTTCCCGTGCTTCTTTCATTACCTCAACCTCATCCATGAAGTTGATGAATGTGACCTGCAAACGGATATATATTTGCCGATAAAATGATTGCGAGTTTCGAGATGCGAGATGCGAGATGCGAGATGCGAGATGCGAGATGCGAGATGCGAGATGCGAGATGCGAGATGCGAGATGCGAGATGCGAGATGCGAGATATTGTAGGCGCGATTTTATATCGCGCAATATAAAAAGATAACGCGCGAAATAAATTTCACGCCTACATCAAAAAACGTGGGAGCGGCTTTAGCCGTGAATAAAATAAAGCTGTTCGGCGTTAAAACGCCTCCTACACCGTAGGCGTCGCGCTTGCTTGGCGCGTCTCAACCACCACTCAATACAAGCACCCTCGCGCGAAATAAATTTCACGCCTACGACAGCTTATTTCACATTTGTATCGGACACGTGACCTGACTCGCTAACTTTACTCTCGTAACTAGAAACTCTGGTTTTTAATCTGATAGCTGACGGCTGATAGCTGACAGCTCTCTTTCCCCTAGCAACTCGCTAACTTTACTCTAGCAGCTCCCTTCCCTAAAACCTATAACTCACACTGGCATTATACGAGCGGCCTTGCCCTGCAAGTTGCTCAAAGCCATTACTCATATCTTGCTTGTAATTAGCAATGCTTACACCGCCAAGTGGCTGTTGGTAGTATTCATCTAGTAAGTTAGTAATTGCCAACTTAAAGGTTAAATTTTGCCACGTTTTCTGACTTGAGAATGCCAATAGCTGATAACTGTCGGTTTGGTTTTCTAAACGGCGCTCATCAACATGGGTTTTACTATCAACCCATTGCCAGCTCAGTGCGTTTTGACAGCCTTTGTATTCGTGCTCTAGGCTCAGCTCAGTGTGCAGTGGCATAATTTGATATAAGTCTTCATTGCTATCATCACGTTCGCCATGAGTACTGGTTAGTGAGCCTTTTAACTGCCACTTTCCTGCTTGCTTTGTGTTGTAAAGCTCTACCAAGACCGCCAGTTTTGCACCGTAAAGAGTGGCATCTAAATTCGTAAAGGTAAGAATATTACGCTTGGTATGCGCCATGTCATTGCGATTAAAGCTTTTAGTCACTTCAGCATCAATATAATCATTTACTTGCGTGTACCAAACATTTGCCGTTACTTGCCAGCTATCGTCTTTGGCTAATTTGGTGTAGCTAGAGCTTAACGTATGAGCTGTTTCGGCTTCTAAATCTGGGTTACCAATATAACCATTACCATCGCCAAACCAACCAATCATGGTGGTTGCCATCGTACCTACACCCCAGCTGTAACGCTCATATAAATTAGGTGCGCGGTTTTTACGAGCTAAACCAAATTGCAGCTCATCGTTATTCGATAATTGATAGCGAGCAAGTAAGCTAATATCAACTAAGGTGTCGTCAAGTTTACGGTCTAATTGGTTAAATTCCATCGCAGCTTGGGCGTCGGTTTTTGACATATCCATCATTGAGCCCATATTAGCCATACCGCTCATGCCACCTTCGTTATAGGCCTGCACTTCGCCTGTATCTGTGGTGACTTGCTCAATACGAGCACCTGCCGACACCCACCATGCTTGGTTTACTTGGTTTTGGTACTCAGCAAATGCAGCAAGGCGGTCACGTTTGCCATCGTTAATGTTTACGTATTCATTTGGGCCCATCATCATTGACCCTGCAACCGCCGGCCACCAATCATCAATTCGATAACCGTAATATTCTTGCCCTAGCATTAATGATGACTGTTTTGATAAATCAGTGCGCCAATGAACTTGATAACTGTAATCTTGTGCATCGGTATTCATCGGCATCATGCCGGTTTTCTCATTACTGAAAAAACCCATTTCGTGTTTTACATCATGCGCATTCACTTGCACCTGCAAATCACCACTTTCAAGCTCACGTTGATACTGAGCAACGAAACCATAGCTGGTGTTATCGGTCATATCCATGTATTGATTTGCAAAGCCTTGGTAAGGAATTTTTTGATGCGTCAGTTTAACAACAAGCTGTTGTTTTTCATCACGAATAGCGCCCGTTAAAGCATGATTTTGCACTCGATATAAGGTATCAAGTACACGCTCACCATGCCCATCATCATAGCTGTTAGCATCTTCAAAGCTGCCTTGGTAAGACAAGCTAAACTGTTTACTAGCAAGGCTTGCACCTAGGGCGTATGCTTGGCTGTCGTTAACGCTCTTATACTGGGCAGTAACATAGCCTGCGCGCCAGTTCACTGAGTCTGAATCACTAAATTCAGGGGCAATCGTATTTACTCTAATAACACCGGCAATATTATCACCGCCACTGCTTACCGGTGAAACACCAGCAACAACACTGTAAGAGGCAATTTGGTTTGCCGACACATAAGAGAGTGGCGGGTTCATTTGGTTAGCACACGCTGCTGTAACATCAGCACCATCGACTAAAACTTTAACTCTATCGCCCATCATGCCGTTCATCACCGGCAAGTTAGACACCCCTCCGGCAGCTGAAAAATCAACACCTAAATCTTTCAGTAACGCGTCTGCAGAGCCAACTAATTGATGGTTATTTTGGGCATGACCTTGTACTTCTATCACTTCAATAGAATCATCAGCAAAGGCAGAAATACTTAAAACACAGCTAAGTGCTGCAGCAATTTTAGAAAATAAAAAACCAGGGCGAGAAGATTGCGTGTTCATAACTCTTTTAAAATCAAAGCAAATAATTAATGACGCCGATTATAAAACTCATTAATTAGTCTGAACACGTGACATATTGTCGCACCCTGTCACTGGTAAATAACTTAGCGCAACACCACTAAAGGAATACGGCTATCTTCAAGCATTTTTAAGGTCGTGCTGCCTAAAAAGAATTGTCGCCATTTAGAGTGACCAAATGCGCCCATCACCATTAAGTCAACGGCGTGGTCACTTTTATATCGCCACAGCGCTTGGTAAACATCGCCATCGAGCATGCGCGCTCTAACATTAAAGCCGTTTTCAGCCAACCTAGCTGAGGCAGTATCGAGTTTGTCTTGGCAGTGACCGTCTTGTTTATCAACCATCACCAAGTGGCAATCTAAGCCGGATAAAATACCGCCATTGATAATTTGTGTAATTGCTTTGTCGGTACTTTCGCTGCCATCATAAGCCAGCATAAAGTTTGTAGGCTCATGAAATTGCGGCGGCACAATGGCAACCGGGGTATGCACCTGACGGATCAGCGTTTCAATATGCGAGCCCAGTACTTTAAAATCATCGTAATGGCCTTTACCAGAGCGGCCAATAATCATCACACGGGCATTGTCTTCATGTTCAAGTAAAGCATCAACAAGACTCATTGAAAGCTGCTGTTGCTCAATCTCGGTTAGGCCTGCATGCTCGGCTTTTTTTATTGCTTCATCTAGCAATAATTGACCGTGCTGCGACGCTACTTTGTTGCGTTCTTGCTCAAGTTTTGCCAATTGCTCTAACAATGAGGTTTGCGAACCTAAGCCAATAATTGCGGTTAAATCATCACTGCCCTGCGGCAAAGGTGGCTCTAAAGCATGCAGAAAATTAATTGGATGGCTGGAGCGCTTAGAAATCCAAATAGCCGCTTCTGTCACCGCATCGGTCATGCATGAACCGTCGATACAAGCAAATATCTTTTTCATTGCGCTCTCCTTTAAACCAATTCAGTTAACCAAGTATAGTTGGCTTTTCATCTGTATTTATTTTGAACAGCAAAGACTTAAGAAGTTCAGGTTATTTTCTTATAGCAAACAAATATAGAACGTTCCAAAAAGTACTGTATCAACCCCGTTAATTTGTATTACAATAGCGCTGGGCACACATCTCTACTCCAGAACAAAGTATTTGTTACTGGCATTTTCAATTATCAAAAATCTATTTTGTTTTTAAATTTATTTTAAAGGAATTACATGACTAACGTAGCCAACTCCCAAGGCAACGCAAGCACGTTTACCATTCTGATAGTATTGGCTTTAGGCACATTCATTTTAGGCCTATCAGAATTTTCTATGATGCCAATGTTGCCCCTGATCAGCGAAACATTTTCGTCTACGCCAGCGCAAAGTGGTTATGCCATTAGTGCTTACGCGATAGGCGTAGTCGTCGGTGCGCCGCTATTTATGATCACAACCGCCAACATGCGTAAGCGCAATGCACTGTTGATGTTTGTCAGCATGATGTTTTTATTCAATGGCTTGAGTGCTTTTGCAAACTCACTTGAGCAACTTATTTTATTTCGATTTTTAAGTGGTTTACCACACGGTGCCTACTTCGCCGCCGCTATTTTATTGGCTGCCGACATTGCCCCTGCCGATAAACGCGCAAGCTTTATGTCAAAAGTATTTATGGGTTTAACCATTGCCACAATTGTTGGTGTGCCCATGGTCACCCTAGTGGGGCAAAACTTTAGCTGGCGTTATTGTTTAGCGGGCACAGCTGTACTTGCGTTAGTTGCCTTGGTATTGATTGTGAAATACGTACCTAACGTAAAAAATACCTCGCCGACATCGATTCTCGATGAGCTAAGTGTATTAAAGAACAAGCTCGTATGGACCATTCTAGGCATCATCATTATTGGTTTTGGTGGTGTATTTTGTGTTTACACTTACATTGCTGACACTATTTTAGAAGTCACCCATACCCCTGCTTACACTATCTCTATTGCCATGATCATGTTTGGTATTGGCTGTACTTTAGGTAACTACGTATTAGGTAAAGCCGCCGACCACTCACCGCTGAAAACCACAGGCGCAGCGCTAATTGGTGCTGTTGTATTTGCAGCCAGTTATGTAAGCGCAAGCCACAATATTTGGCTGTTATACGCGGTGATTTTCTTTATTGGTTTTAGTGTTGGTTTAGGTACCGTGATCCAATCATTATTAATGGATGTATCACCACAAGGCCACGCCATGATTGGTGCGCTGGTGCAGTGTGCGTTTAATACAGCTAATGCGATTGGCCCTTGGCTTGGCGGCATGGCTATCGCCGAAGGCGCACTCCCTAGTCAAACAGGCTATGTTTCGGCGGCACTATTCTTAGGTGGTTTTTTAATGTGGTCGTTAAGTGCAATGCAAATGAAAAGACAAAGCTGTAAGCCTTAAGCTCTCAAAAATGTAGCAGCGATTTTATATCGCGTAGGATAAGTGGCGTTTAACCTGAATGATTTAACATTCGGCGTTAAAACGCCTCCTACGCTATCAGACTTACTCATCCTGAAATATCTCTTCGATACTCAGGTTAAATAAACGCGCGGCTTTAAATGCTAATGGCAAACTTGGGTCAAATTTACCTTTTTCAATCGCATTAATGGTTTGCCTAGACACATCCAAAAGCTCTGCGAGTTTCGCTTGGGTGTAGTTGTGCTCAGCACGAAGCACTTTCAAGCGGTTTTTCATTCTTCGCCCTCGTCGTTTAACTGCTTATTCATCATTAAAAGACTCACTAAATAGGTTAAGCTCATAAAGATTACGAGGTGCGATATATCTTCTTTAAAACTAATTAAACCGCTTGATTGCACCACCGAGTAAGCTAAACCAAATACCAAGCTTGCACCCAAGGTAATGGCCATTGCATTAAGGTGCATACGCTGCTGCAGCTCATCCATTCCTTGAAGTTGTCGTTTGTTCGATAAAATCATCATGATACCAACTACAACATTAATTAAGATTGCTACAACACTATAAACAGCCTGCTCTTGCCATAAAAAATGTGGTCCAAATGAGGCAATTGCTAAAGTAATCACCCATGCAGATGTCCATTTAGCGAGGTTTAGCGTGTTCTGCTTATTACGTTGTTTAAAGTTTAACCCTGTTTGATTCATTATTCTCACCTTGAAAGTAAAGTAAACTTGACTAAAGATTAACCTAGCAACACAAAAAGTCAAACAAACTTTACAAAAAGTTTTATATACACGACATCAATATGATTTTTTTAATGTCAGAAAAGGCAAGGCGCTTGCCGTTGATCTCATAATATTGTATTAATCAAAGAATTCCGTAATCTAATATAAAATCGGTCCAATCGGACTGCGTTTCTAACAATAAAAATGAAGATAACACTATGAATACGGCACTGTTTTTCGTTGGCGAATGGCAAGTTACTCCGGCCACTAATTCAATCAGACGCGGTGAAAAAACAAAGCATCTTGAACCCAAGGCGATGGATGTATTACTGCTGCTTTGCGAAAAACAAGGTGAGCTACTAACAAGTGAAGAAATTATCAGCCACTGCTGGCCAAATGTAGCGCTCGGTGACAATCCCCTGCATAAAGTGATCACCCAATTACGTAAAGCCTTTGAAGATAAAGCAAGCGATCCGCATTACATAGAAACCATTCGTAAACGTGGTTATCGGGTTATTGCCGAAATCAACTTTCCACTCAACGAAGAACAAAAAGCCAGCCAAACCAGTTGGCAAGGTGATTCGCCCTTTGTTGGCTTAAGTGCGTTTGCACCTGAGCAAGCCAATGTGTTTTTTGGTCGTAACAAACAAATTGCCACTTTGTTACAGCGGGTATCGGCTCAAATAGAATTTGGTCGCGCATTTTGCTTAATTTTGGGAGCCAGTGGTTCAGGTAAATCGTCGTTAGTTAACGCAGGTGTATTGCCCGCTTTAATGTCGAGTAATGGCTACGATGGCATTAGAGTACACAGTTACTGCCAACTCGACTTTGCCGATGTCAGCAAAGAGCGCTTACTGCTTGATTTAGCCTCAACCTTGCTCGATTTAGAAATAAACGACGCACCTGTACTTAGCGATATAAGCGCCGATGCGTTGGCTGAATTGTTATTAACAGATCCAGAACTGGTTATTTCTCGCTGTAAAGCAGCACTTGCAGCGCTAAATGCAGAGCGCACTACGCCCTATCTATTTTTATTTATCGACAGGCTCGAAGTGCTATTGTCATCGCCGCTATTTAGCGATGACGAGCGCAACCAGCTGTTAGCACTTATTGAGCGCCTAGCAACAAGTGGCTGCATGATCATTTTTAGTGCCTGTCGGAATGACTTTTACCCGCAAGTAGTGAGTCAACCAAGTTTAATGGCAGGTAAAGCCAATGGCGCACACTTTGATTTATTAGCGCCAACTCGCTCTGAGCTAAAGCAAATGATCCGTTTGCCAGCACTTGCAGCAGGCTTAAGTTGGCAACATCACCCAGAGCATCACACACCGCTTGATGAACAACTTTGTAACGATACTGCCAATAACCCTGATGCATTGCCAATGCTGCAATACACCTTGCAGCAGCTTTACTTGCAGCGCAGCCCAGACAACGAATTATTGTTTTCTGAATACCAAGCGCTTGGCACCATCGAAGGAGCCATCGGCCAAAAAGCCGAACAGGTATTTTGCCAATTACCCGAAGACCAACAAACTGAACTTGCCGCAGTCCTTTCTAAGCTGATCACTTTAAACCCTGATGGCGAAACGCTCACTAGCCGTGCAGCGCGTTGGAGCGAATTAACCGGCCCTGCTGCGACCAAGCTTGTTCAGGCTATGGTCGATAGCCGCTTGTTTGTATCACACCTTAAAAATGAGCAAGCCTGCTTTAGCCTTGCCCACGAAGCGCTGCTGCGCCATTGGCAACGCGCCATAGATTGGGTGCAAGAGCACCAACAAAGCTTAGCAATTCAAAGCCGTGTGCAACTAGCTACCGAGCGCTGGCTGATTGAACAAAAACACAGCGACTTTTTATTAGCCCAAGGCAAACCGCTGCAAGAAGCACAAACCCTAGTTAAAAACCCTATGTTTAGCTTATCGAGCGACGAACAAGCGTTAATTAAAGCTTCTAACAATAAAGTCAAACGTAAAAAACGCGTGTTACAAATAACGGCGGCTGCACTTGTGTGCTTAACCTTTATTGCCACATTTATGAGCGTGCGTAGCTACCAAGCCGAACAAATAGCAAAACAAAAACGCCAAGAAGCAGAGAGTTTATTGGGCTTTATGGTTGGTGAATTTGCCGATAAACTCAGAAGCGTAAGGCGTATGGATTTACTTGATGGTATTAGCAACAAAGCCCTTGAGTATTTTACCAATCAAGACGAAGAAACAGCGTCGTTGTTTGACTTTAGCGATAAACAAGCCCAGTTTAATAACCGTTTTCAATACGCTCAAACCTTAGAGGCTATGGGCGAAGTCGCCTACTCTCGTGGCAAAACCGACGAAGCCTTCACCGCCTTTGAAAATGCGCGAACGCGCCTAGAATCATTACTACAAATTCAACCCAACAACCTTGATTTACTAATGCTCGCAGGGGCTAATGCTTTTTGGCTTGGTAATTTAACTTATGAGCAAAGTAATTACTTAGCGACTGAGCCAATGTTCAAACGTTACTTGGCTTACAGTGAAAAGATGTATCAACTTGCCCCTAATGACTTTAATTCAATTATGGAGCTATCTTACTCACACAATTCTCTTGGTTCGCTGTATTTAAAACAGTTTAATTACGCACTTGCAAAACAAAGTTTTACTGAATCTTTAAAACTTAAAAACCAAGCCCTTGAGCTTAAACCTAATAACAAAAACTTATTACGCGATAAAACAGACACCATTAGCTGGATTGCAACCACAGAAGAAAGCCAAGGGAATCTAAACGCTGCACTCGAACTACTTGAGCAAGCCTCTCAAGAGCTAATCAACATGCTTGAAACGTCACCGAATGATGCAAGCATATATAATTATTTAGCAAACACTTATATGCAGCAAAGCTTTTTATTGAGCTACTTCCCAAATAAGAAAGCGGCATTTTTAAAAGCCGAAGAAGCAACTAATGCGATTAACCAAGCTAGAATACAAGATCAAAAAAATCAAAAGTTTCAACGCACCTTTTATAGATCACTTGCATACCAATTAATGCTGTTAGATAAAAGCAAAAAAAGTGAAAGAGTAAAAGATGTTTTGAGTTACATTAATAACCAAGGGTTTTCAGATACAACCTCAATAAATATTCAAATTGGGGTGATTCATTATTATATCAATCGAAACCTTTTAAGCGAAGCCGAAGACCTTTTGTTAAAGTTAGAAAGCAACTCAGATTTTATAGAGAGAATTTCTGACACTAGCAAAATAGAAAACCTCGCTGCTCTGATAAAGGTTAATTTAGTTAAAGCAAAGCTTGCTGAAGACAAGATAGCAAGACAACAAGCATGCCAAGAAGCTATTAATGCAATTGAAGAAAATAATAACGGCGATAAAAGTATAAAAAGAACTTACCCACTTATTCAAGCCTACACATGTTTAAACAAGGAAAGTGAGGTAGGTACAATTAAAAGTAAACTAATAGAGTTAGGTATTACTAACTTTGATCTATAAAAAACAACTAGAAGGTAATAACAATGAGCGAAAGTCAAACTTTCAACTTTACAGTGAATGTTAAACTTAACACTGAAAATGAAGCTTTATTCACATACTTCCAAGACGGTCAGCAAGTTTCTGGAGGCGGCACTGTCAATGAAAGAAACAGCCTAGGTATTTATACACTTGATGATGCAACAGTGGATGCAGGCTTTCAATTTACAGGTGCTAAATTTGCAAACCTTGAAGGTAATTGCGAGCAAGACTTTAGCTTTAAAGTCACTAACAATGGCCAAACAATTGAGATTGCCGATTCAGATGAAAATAGCGGTACTGCGTGTATGATTTTCATCGTAGAGTGCAATGGCACAAGCTATGAAAGTGCAGATCCACAAGTTGAGAACGAAAAAGAAAACTAAAAACCTCTCGTGAAAAGCTCCTTCTTAGGAGCTTTTTGCATTATAAAACAACAATTTAAAACCAGAAGATTACCGGAAGGTTAATTTGCACTTTTTTAAGTAACTTTATAGACACCAAAATCGTTTGCATCGGCAAAAAGGAAACGAACGTGTCTACTAATAAAAATGAACAACCAAGCACTGCAAAACCAGAAGCGAAAAACGCACTACCGCAGTCTATCAATTCAGAGCAACTTGCACTGATTGCCCAAATGTTTCAGAACATTCCTGAGGGAGTGTTTATCATTAATGGCCAAGGCACGTTTGAATTTGCAAACCCGATGGCGGCTCAGCTTTTAGGAGACAACCAAGAAGCGTTAATCGGGCAAAACATTTTACATTACCTACACGACACCGACCGTGATAAATATATGTATACTCTACTCAGTTGGTTAGACCATAAAGACTCGCCGATAAGCCTTGGTCCAAACGAAGTTAAAATAAACCGCGCCGACAGTAAAACCCTTGAGGCGGATTTATGTATATCGAGCCTGCCAAAAAACATTGCCGTTGCAGAAAATTTATTTATTTGTGTATTACACGATTTATCATCACACAAAGAACAATATAACCGCTTAATTAAACAGGCTACCACTGACCATTTAACCGGCCTTGCAAATAGATTAACTCTTGAGGAATCATTAAAAGAGCATTGGCAAGAAAGCGTACAAACAAACCAAGCCATTAGCACTATATTAATCGACATTGATTACTTTAAATTATTCAACGACCGATTTGGTCATGTAAAAGGCGATAAATGCTTACAAAAAGTAGCAAGTATAATCGCAGAATCACTCCCTTCTAGAGATTGTTTAGCAGCCCGTTATGGCGGTGAAGAATTCGCCATTATATTACCCCGCTGTCAAAAAGATACGGCCGCCGCTATTGCTAAACATATTCAAATAAAAATAAATAACATGCCATTTACTGACATAGGTTTACCAAGTGATTTTAGAATAAGTGTAAGCCAAGGAATTGCCTGTGAGTTTAATAATCAATACCGTACTTCAGAGGCATTAATTTGTGCAGCAGATACTGCTTTATACCGAGCAAAAACAGAGGGTAGAAATAAAATAAGC
>NZ_JAKEVM010000090.1 GCF_022398475.1 Pseudoalteromonas shioyasakiensis
GTATAGACGTCTAAACTAGTCTTTTAATGGTGTTTTTCTACGCATTTCTCATAATAAAGTTATAATTTTACGTTTTGAGTTTTTACTTTATTTCGTTTTTTGGTTTTATCTTTTTTGTAAAAACACCTCAGTGTTAACACAGCAGCGACAATAACTTGTTATAATCAGCTAAATTTTTTTAGTGAGTATGAGTAATGACCCAAGTAGATGTAATTGTGATTGGCGCCGGTGCCGCAGGTTTGATGTGTGCTGCACAAGCAGGCTACCGTGGTCGCAATGTTACTGTGCTTGATATGGGCAAAAAGCCGGGCCGTAAAATATTAATCAGCGGCGGCGGGCGTTGTAACTTCACCAATGAAAACGCAAGCCCAGACAACTACTTGTGTGGCAACCCTCACTTTGTAAAATCGTGTTTAAGTCGTTATACCCAGCATGACTTTATAGAGCTGGTGGACCGTCACGGCTTGGCCTATCACCATAAAACGCTGGGCCAGTTATTTTGTGATAACAGCGCACAAGATATCGTCGACATTCTTTTAACTGAGTGTGAGTGGGCGGGTGTTAACATAGCGCTGCGTAACGAAGTACTCAGCGTGACAAAAACCGATGCGGGCTATGAAGTTATTACCGAGCAAGACAGCTATCAATGTGAGTCGTTAGTTGTCGCATCGGGCGGATTAACCATGCCTAAGCTCGGTGCATCACCAATTGGTTATAAAATTGCCGAGCAATTTGGTTTAACAGTGCTACCAACCATGGCGGCATTAGTGCCATTTACGTTGCACCAGCATGATAAAGATCGCTTTGATGGATTATCGGGGATCAGCATTCCTTGTCTGGTTACCAGTGAAGATGGCACCCAGTTTAAAGAAAACATCTTGTTTACTCACCGCGGCCTTTCGGGCCCAGCTATTTTACAAATCAGTTCTTTCTGGCGCGCAGGGCAAACTGTGTACATCAACTTGTTACCCGAGCTCGATTTAAAACTGCAGCTTGAGCAGTGGCGTCAAAGCCAAGGGCAAAAGTCACTAAAAAATACCCTTGCGACAATTTTACCAAAGCGTTTTGTTGAAATGCTGCACGACACGAAAGCGATCCCTGATTGCAATGTAAACCAGCTAAGCCATGCGCAAATCGACGCGTTACATGACTACATTCACAATTGGCAAATTAAACCCAACGGCACAGAGGGTTACAGAACAGCCGAAGTCACGCTTGGCGGTGTAGACACCGACGAGTTAAGCTCAAAAACCTTCGAAGCGAAAAAGTCACCGGGCCTCTATTTCATCGGCGAAGTCACCGACGTCACCGGCTGGTTAGGCGGCTACAACTTTCAATACGCCTGGAGCTGTGGCTTTGCAGCAGGGCAGTATTGTTGATTTGAGTTGCTAGTAGCGAGTTGCTAGGGGAAAGATGTTAGTGGTTAGGTCATAGGAGCTAGGTTAGCACTTGCTTGTAGGTCGTGCTTTAGCGCGCTGGAGGGATTTGTAATCCGAAACTGAAAAATACCAGAAGAATAGTATTTTGGTTGATAAGATATGAATCTAAGAAAAGATGAAAATAAATTAATCGGTAAGCATGTTTTTTTAAACGGTAAAGTTGTGGCGGATAAAGTGGCACAGCGAATTGATTATTTAAAAAATAACGTAATGTTAGTCGTTGCATATTCCGATGATGGATGGTCAACGTTACTACGTGATCCCAACGATGGGCGTCTTTGGGAACTAGTCTATGACGACTCAGGCTCTCATGGCGGAGGATCACCGAGTTTGATTCACTTAACACTTGATGATGCGAAAAACAAATACAAATTCAAGTAAGAGAATTAATGAACAGCTAACGCTGTCGAACAAAGCCTCGCACTCGCGGGGTTTTGTTCTTAATAAACAGAGACTCAAAGAAGAAACTCGATATCTTATATTTGCGCCTAGCACCTAAACTAGACAACTATAAGGTTACCCATTTATTTTTCATGCATATGATAGGTGATAAGTAGTTAAATAAAACCATTGGGTTAAGCTAAATTATTTTCTGATGCCATGGGCGAGGTAGTGGCAAAAAGAAAGACCTGACACTATGAGCTCTGGAGTAAAATGATATGACTAATATACTGAACGTTTATATGGATGATATAGAAGTTATTAGTGATGAAACCCCACAATCATTTGATAAGCTTAAAAAAGGTGTATTATCTGATGATAGTGAAATAAGACAAAGATCATTTTCTAAATTGGCATGCTTTGAGTATACCGAAGAAATTAAAAATATTTTTAACAGAGGATTATTAGATAGCGATGAACTTATTCGCTCTGATTGTATAGAATTTCTCGCTGAATTTGATTTACTTGATAATTTAGAAAAGATTTGCGAATTATTAGATGACCCAAGCCATTATGTCGTTGATTCATGTGTAATTAGTCTAGCTGAGCTAAATTCTAAAAATGAAAAAGTTATTAAACTTTTGATTAATAAGTTAAAAGATAAGCAGCTTAAGAGTGGAACAGTTTTAAGTATTCACTATGCGTTATATAAACTTGATCCAACATACTCAATTGGGAACCTATTAGTTTGCTATTCTGACTCCAGAGATTATCGAGATAGGTGCGCTATTTTAAACTTATTAGCAGAGGGAATCCGAGAAGAGGATATCCCTGTGATAAAAGAGAAACTAGATAAAATTGTAAATCCTAATGATTTTAGATCTGTTCTATCTAAATATGATGAACTTTTAGCTTCATTAGGTTGATCAGAGATTTAAATCCAAAGCCTCGCACTAGCGGGGCTTTGTTTTTTCTAGCTGTGGTGGCTTGGATTTTGTTTTCAAGACTGGCTAAGCTGCTCAATGAAAAGAACCGCTTGCTGGCATGGGTGAGGTAGTGACAAAAGCAAGACCTAACCCCATGTGTTTAAAGCGCAGAAAAAGGTGCATGATTTTTAATGACTGAAATTACAAAAATTCAAAGATTGGTCTGTAATGAATTTAATGCTGACTTTGTATCATCTCCCGAAGATATGAAAGTTGGTATTTCTCGTAACGTCAAGCAAGGGGTTATTCCTATTAATGGACTAAGACACTCTCCTGAAGGAGATACAACAGGTTGGTACATTTGGGGTGGAGAAGAGTTTTCTGAAGAACCTGATTTTTTCGTTCCTCTTCATGTTGCTCATTTAGGTGAGTGGTGTCCTGATATCAAAAAGTATCTTGCGCTACCTCCGGGTTATAGGTTTTTAATCGCAGGAGATTATGTTGATGTTTGGTTTGATGAGTCTTTATTAAATATTTGACGACATAGTTTGAATTCTAAGCTTCGTACTCGCGGGGGCTTTTTGTTGTTTTCAACTTTGATGATATTCTCGATAGATTAATTAATTGTGTGGTATCCAATTTAAGATGAAAGGAATAACTCATCTGCTAGAAGTTCAACAGAAGTGTTGTGAACACTATAGTGCACAATATACACCAGTTGACGAGGAGCAAATGGTAGTAATATCTGACGGTGTATATGAGGGGCTGCCTTTAGAAGGAGTTCGTTACCCTTCACCGGACCATATGAGCGGTTGGTGGTTAACCACTGACGAATATAATGGAGATATTTCGAGTTTAAAAACGGTTCACTTTACTCATATTGTAAAATATAGACCTGAAGTAGCTATTTATATGGCTTTGCCACCTGGTTATCGATTCATGCTGGGTGGAGAGCAAGAACATGTTTGGTTTGATGAAAAAGTAGCAAACGACAAATAGATAATATCTTTTTAATTCAGAGCTTCGCACTCTCGGGCTTTGTTCTTAATAAACATGGCTCAAAGAAGAAACTCGATATCTTATATTTGCACCTAAAGCCTAGCACCTAGCACCTAGCACCTAGTAACTAAACTAGACAACTATAATGTTACCCATTTATTTTTCATGCATATGATTGGTGATAAGTAGTTAAGTAAAACCATTGGGGATAAGCTAAATCATTTTCTGACGCCATGTGCGAGGTAGTGGCAAAAAGCAAAAGCCCATGTGTATGTAAATAACCTAGATCAGTAAGTATAAAGCTGGAAGAAAATGATTATTGAAATTACGAAGTGGTCCACGGGTTTTAGAAAAATATCTTTTAATAAGGTATTGCGTCGAGAGTTGAAAATGACGATTGCAGAGGCAAAGACCACTGTGAATGAAATTCTTGTGGGAAATATTGTAAGGCTGCCATACACAAAAGAGTTGGAACTCGAGATTAAGAAAGCAGAATTATCTTACGACCTTATTGATGATTAAAAATTAAGAGGATTCTACCTTAGTTTGAATCCAAATATATTCTTAGTGGAATCTGGGGTTGTTTTCAAAAACAGTGACTCAAAGAAGAAACACGATGTCTTTTATTTGCGCCTAGCACCTAGCACCTAGCACCCAAAACCTAGAATCAATTCTTGCCACCCCAAATGACGCCCTACATAATTTTGATAGCTGATAGCTGATAGCTGATAGCTGATAGCTGATAGCTGATAGCTGATAGCTGATAGCTGATAGCTGATAGCTGATAGCTGATAGCTGATAGCTGATAGCTGATAGCTGATAGCTGATAGCTAATTTATAGTCTATTATTTCATTTTACTGAGTAGTAATAATGTATTGGACTCGGGTTGCCCATGAAACTTAATGACGTACAGATGTTTGTTAATCCTATTTATCGGTTAATAGAAATTACACCTATCCCTGTCATTGTTTCCTCGCCTAGCGGTAAACTCGAATATGCAAACCCGGCACTAAAACAACTATTAGGTTACGAAGGCGATGAAGTGTACGCCGATGATGTTGTTATAACTCATGCTGATGACAGAGAGTTAAATAAAACTATTCGTGCCAAGCTTAATCAGTTTCCTGAGCAGCCATTACAAATCGAAAAGCGTTACATGCATAAGTTGGGTCATGCTATTTATTGTCAGCTGAATATTGTTGCCGAGATGGATAATGACGGTAATGTTGTGCGTTATATTTCGCAAATTATTGACTTAACAACAGTCAATAAAGAGGCTGCCGCGGATATTTTGCTGACCCATTTGGTTGATAAATCGAATGATGCCATCTTTGTTGCAAACCCTCAGTTTGGTCAAATCCTTAACTGTAATCAATTTGCTTATAAGTGCTTAGGTTATGAAAAGGAAGAGTTATTAAAACTAACCATTCCAGACATAAACCCTGACTACGATACCAAGGCTAAATGGCAAGAAAGGGTGGCGCGCGTAAAAGCTCAAGAAACCACTATTTTTGAGTCGAGCTTAAAACAAAAGGATGGTCAGGTTTTTCCTACAGAAGTGAGTGTGTGTCATATCGACCATCAAGGGAAAAGCTATCTCCTTGCGATTGTCCGTGACATTTCAGCTCGGAAAAATAAAGAGCAGGCTTTGATTGAGCTTGCGAACCTTGACCCGCTTACTCAATTACCGAACCGTCGTTATCTAGAGCAATTATTAAATGATGTATTTAGTGAAAATGGTGATGTGGCTGAGGGAATGGGCTTTATTTATATCGACTTAGATGATTTTAAACAAATCAACGATCAGAATGGTCACGCACTAGGCGATGAAGTTTTGGTATGGGTTGCAAAGCAACTTAAAGCAGCCGTCAGAAGTACCGATTATGTGATAAGAATGGGGGGAGATGAGTTTTTAGTGACTATTTCAGGCGTAACTAATACGACGATTCTGAATCGCTTAGCGCATAAAATTGCGGATCAGTTTACAGCCCCTTTTAGTTGTAAAGGTAAGTCAATTGAAGTCACTGCGAGTATTGGCGTGACAGCGCATTTTCTCGGCGATGGTGTGTATGCAGCGAACCAGTTAATTGAAGAGGCCGATGCGGCTATGTACCAAGCTAAAAAGCAACCCGGAACAACCATCATTCATTTCAGCTAATGGTTTTAACGTCTTAAGTTGCTCTGAAACTTGAAACTTGAAACTTGAAACTCGAAACTTGCACCTAAAGCCTAGCGCTAAAAATTGTCGCCATAAATGACGACCTACATAATACCGCTTACCACTTTTTCTCTAAGCAGCCACTTCAACACAATTACGGCCGTTATTTTTTGCTTTATACAATGCTTTGTCGGCAATGGTGAGGGTTTCTTTCACAGTTGTTGAAGCATGGCCAACGCTATGTACACCAATACTCACGGTAAACTGCACGGTTTGCACCTCATTAATTGTGATGTAAGTTTCTTGGGCTTTTTGGCGAATTCGCTCGGCAACTTGCTTGGCATCAAGTAGGTTACAATTGAGTAATAACACAAACTCTTCGCCGCCGTAACGGCAGGCTATATCAGCAAGGCCTTGCTCTGACGTTAGTATGTTGGCAAATGCGATAATGACTTTATCGCCAACATCGTGACCATATGTGTCGTTAATGTTTTTGAAGTGGTCGAGATCAGCAATTAGGAGGGTTAACTCTTGCTGATTGCTTGCCATAGCAGCAATGAGTTCTTCACTTTTTCTGTCAAAGTAACGGCGGTTATACAGGCCTGTCATAGGATCTGTATCGACCAAGCGATTGAGCTCAGTTTGCTGTGCTTTAATTTTTTCGAGGCTCTTAATTCGATAAGAAAGAATAAACGCCATCATTAACGCTTCGAGCAAAATACCTATGCCTACACCGTGGCTATTTATCACGTTTGCGTCGCTGATCCCCTTGTAATAAAGCACTGCCAGCATATTGAAAATAACGAACATAGAGTGGCCGAGCAAAAAGTATTTTGCCAGTGTGTTACCTTTGCGCCACAGCGAAATAGATACTCCAAATGTCACCGTCATCATTAAAGCAGCCAAGCTGCTAGCAGGTTTTAAGGCACCTACAATATCGAACAAGCTATAGATAAAATCAGCAACCAGTAAGAACAAAATAATCGACAGCGCGATATGCTCTTTAGGGTAATGCTTTTTGGTTTCGAAAATGAGCATTACAAAAATCACTAAAAAGCTTGGCATGCTCAGTAAGTTAGAATTGAGTTGTAGTAGCTCGGCACTAAAAATACCAAAGAAGTTAGCAGCAACGCCATAAGATAGCGCCACCCACACCGTGCCAGAGATAAGATACAGCGCGTAAACAATGTTCTCGATTTTACGTGCCGATAAATATAAGAAGAAGTTATAAATCATCAGCGCTAACATCATCCCGACAAGTAGCGCAATGTAATTACCATTCCCGACAAGGGCCCGCTTTGAATGCTCTTCATCAAAAATAGCTAATGCAAACCACTGATGTGAAAAGGTGACGCTTTTTATATAAATTGTTTTTTGCTGGTTAGGAGCAATATAAAACGAAAACACGGCACTGCCACCAAACATGTTGGCTTTAGGCCCTGTTTTATCAAGTTGAATAACCGATTGGTTTATCAGTTGTCCTGATTGTGTTTCGTAAAAGCTGACTTCTTCTAAATGATAGGCATCTGGGTTATGCACAAATAAGCGTAGGGTATCGCTGTAGCTATTTTTTATAACTATTTTTGACCACGTCGTTTTAGCGTTGGTGCCTAAAGTAAGCTCGTTTTGACTGTTGATAAAATTTTGCTGCTGAACTTGTGAAAGAGGCATAGTGCCTGTGCTATCAATAAAATAGCTCATAGCAAATTGAGTGAGGTCAACGCTACGTTGTTCGATATTAACAATCGGGGAATTATCGGCACGGCTTTGGCTAGTTATGCTTAGGCATAATGAGTAGAAAACAAGAAGCAGTAAAAAGCGCGCAATCATCCCTAATGCCTGTGTCCAAATAAATATAATGATAAAGTTTTATTTTTAACGTAATCCGCTGCCTTGTCGAGTAAATTATCAACGAAAATAAAAAAAGCCGCTAATTTAGCGGCTTTGTTGGTTGCGAAAATAAGAATTAACGTAGGTCGAAACGATCTAGCGTCATTACTTTAGTCCATGCTGCTACGAAGTCATCAACGAACTTTTGTTTAGCATCGTCAGAGGCATACACTTCAGCAATTGAACGTAGCTCTGAGTTTGAACCGAAGATTAAATCTACTGGTGTTGCTGTCCACTTAAGTTTGCCTGACTTACGGTCACGGCCTTCGTAAACACCTTCCTCAGAAGACTTAGACCACTTCGTTGACATATCTAATAGGTTAACGAAGAAATCGTTGCTTAATGTGCCAGGCTTTTTCGTGAATACACCGTGTTTAGTTTGGTCAGTATTCGCGTTAAGGGCACGCATACCACCTAGTAATGCTGTCATTTCTGGTACTGATAAGCTTAGTAAATCAGCACGTTCAACTAACATTTCAGCCGGTGATTTCCATGCTGAGCTGTAGTAGTTACGGAACGCATCTGCCGTTGGCTCAAGTACTTCGAATGATTCAACGTCAGTCATTTCTAATGACGCGTCCATACGGCCAGGCTTGAATGGTACTGCGATAGAGAAACCCGCGTCGCTTGCTGCTTTTTCGATTGCAGCCGCACCACCAAGAACAATCATATCTGCTAGTGAAATTTCTTTACCGCCAGATGCTTTTTTGTTGAACTTAGTTTGGATTTTCTCAAGTTTGCTAAGTACTTTAGCCACTTCTTTCGGGTTGTTTACCGGCCAATCTTTTTGCGGAGCAAAGCGAATACGTGCACCGTTTGCACCACCACGCATATCTGTGTCGCGGTAGCTTGCTGCTGATGCCCAAGCAACACGCACTAGTTCAGATACAGATAAACCTGAATCTAAGATGCTAGCTTTAAGTGACGCGATATCTTTGCTATCAACTAGCTTGTGGTCAACCGCAGGGATGTAGTCTTGCCAAATTAATACTTCTTCTGGCACTAAGTCACCTAAGTAACGAGCACGTGGGCCCATATCACGGTGGTTTAGTTTGAACCATGCTTTAGCAAATGCCAGTTCGAACTCTTTCGGGTCGTTTAAGAAACGCTCTGAAATCTTACGGAACTCAGGATCTGCTTTTAACGCGATATCAGTTGTGAACATGATAGGCGCATGACGCTTACCTTTAATGTGCGCATCTGGCACGAGGTTAGACGCTTGACCATTTTCAGGGATCCACTGAGTCGCACCTGCAGGGCTCTTAGTTTTAACCCACTCAAAGCTGAATAAGTTTTGTAGGTAGTTGATTGACCAACGTGTTGGTGTCACTGTCCATGCACCTTCAAGACCTGACGTGATGGTATCTTCTGAGTGACCTTTACCACATTTGTTTTTCCAACCTAAGCCTTGCTCTTCGATACCTGCTGCTGCTGGCTCTTTGTCTAAACACGTTGCTTTTTTCGCACCGTGTGCTTTACCAAAGCTGTGACCACCGGCGATTAGCGCAACGATTTCTTCATCGTTCATTGCCATGCGGCCGAATGATAAACGAATGTCTTCTGCTGCTAGAAGTGGATCAGGGTTACCGTGCGGACCTTCTGGGTTTACATAAATCAAGCCCATCTCAACTGCCGCTAATGGACCTTTAAGTTTGCCTTTTTTGTCACGACGTTCGTCAGTTAACATTTTGCCTTCAGGACCCCAGTATACGTAATCTGGTTCCCAATCGTCTTCACGACCACCGGCATAACCGAACGTTTTGAAGCCCATTGATTCAAGTGCAACGTTACCTGTTAACGCCATTAAGTCAGCCCAAGAAATGCTGCGACCGTATTTTTGTTTAATAGGCCAAAGTAAACGACGCGCTTTATCAAGGTTCGCGTTATCAGGCCAGCTGTTTAATGGGTCGAAACGTTGTTGACCACCGCCTGCGCCACCACGACCATCAAAAGTACGGTACGTACCTGATGCGTGCCACGCCATACGGATGAAGAACGGACCATAGTGACCGTAGTCAGCAGGCCACCAATCTTGAGAATCAGTCAATACTTTCTCAATATCAGCTTTCACTGCGTTTAGGTCTAACTTTAAGAATTCTTTTTTGTAATCAAAGTAAGGACCCATAGGATCAGACTCTGCGCCATGGGCACGAAGTTGGCTAAGATCTAATTGCTCTGGCCACCAGAATTGGTTTGATTTGATGTCGTTTGTAGCTTGTACGCCTGTTGCCACCAACAGTGATACCGCAACAGCTACTTTAGACAAAGCTGACGTTGATTTCTTAAACATTGTGTTGTCTCCAGTTAGAAGTTGGGTGAAATATAGATTTGTTCTGATTAACTTTCCACTTACAAACTGGGGTTTAAATCGATTGATAAAATCGAAAAAATAGATGGTGTGATTGATTTTATAGAACAAAGCCAGCAAAAATGCTGGCTCTGGGGGAGGTGTGCAGTAAGCTTAAATTTAGCTTGTTGCTTATTCTTCAATAAAGGGTACACCGTTTTTGATCCACTCAGCGGCTGGTTTGCCTTTTAAGTAGTGATCAAAATATTCCATCATGCGTACTGAGAAATCCACTTGGTTAGGGAATTTCTTCAGGTGATGTGGTTCACCTTCGTATTGTAAGAAGGTGGCATCTTTACCCGCACGACGAAGCGCGAGGTAGTATTGAACCCCTTCGTGCCACGGCACAGCATCATCTTTGTCGCCAAACATAATCAGAATTGGGGTATTCACTTTATCGGCGAAGAACACCGGTGAGTTTTCGATGTATAGCTCTGGGGCTTCGAATAACGTTTTACCAATGCGGCTTTGCCCTGTTTCGTATTGGAACTGACGCGCAAGGCCTGATTTTAAGCGAATACCGCTGTATGCACTGGTCATGTTAGATACTGGCGCACCCGATACAACCGCCTTAAACATATCTGTTTGAGTGATCATAAAGGCACTTTGGTAGCCTGCCCATGAGTGACCTTGTAAACCAATTTTATCTGGATCAGCAATGCCTAAATCAATCAACTTTTGAGTGGCGTTGATCATCGTTTGGGTTGATGATTTACCCGGATGGCCAATTTCAAAACGTATATCAGGTAAGAAAATCGCATAACCATTTGAGGTAAACATTGGGAAGTTAGGGCGATGATTTAACTCCATTTTCGGGAAGTCATACATGCGTTGGCTCATATAGCGGTAGAAGTACACAACCACCGGAACCTTATCGCCTTTTTTGTAGCCCGCAGGTTTGATCAATACGCCTTGTAAATCTTCCCCATCAAACCCTTTGTAGCTAATAAGCTCAGGTTTTTCACCCCATGCAAAGTTGCTAATTTGTGGGTTAAGGTTGGTAACACGTTGTGGCTTTTTGAAGCTAAAGTCAGTTTGGTAGTAATCAGGGAATTGCTGATATGTTTGCGCAGTAAATAGGTATTTGTCGGCATTTTTCGCCTTTTTCACCACATCATAGCGCTTTTTACCTGAAAGTACTTTGCTCACTTTATTGCTTGATAAGTCAAGTTTGGCAATTTCAGTTTGCTTATCTTGCAGGTTCTTTGCACTTAGTAATAATGTTTCGTCTTTGGCAAAGCCCACTTGGTCTTTATCAAGTTTAATAACACGATATTGGGTATTGGTTTCTTTACCTTGAGTTAGGCGCGTTGCTTTTTGTGTTGCGACATCAAAAGCCCAAATATCAAATTTACTGTAAACCAGTACTTGGCTGCTGTCGTTTAACCAGCCTGCAAAACCATAACCCGGCTGAGGTGACGGGTAGTCATGTTTATCATCAGCAAAAATAGCGTTAATTGCTTTAGATAAGGTCGACACCTTGTTGTTACCTAAATCTTTAAGTTGCACTTGGCTGTCTTGGAAAAATGCCGCAAATTGACCATTTGGCGCAAGGCTTGGTCTAAACGGATAGTCGCTGACAATAGCGGTTTGTTTACCGGTTTTAACATCAACACTAAAGTAATCTGCGTAAAAGCCGCCATACATAATACGTTCTAGGTACGGTCGGTCTGAATAGCCCAATAGCGCTTCGCGGTGAGTATTAAGCGAAACCTCAGGCATGTTCGGCGTGCTTAACTGCACAACTTGCTGACCATTTACATGATATACCGCTTGGTAATGACGAAGCTTATTCGCTTTGTTCCATTGCTGCTCTTCGCGTGGCTTAATTTCAGCGTCTTTATTGTGCCAAACGTTAAGGCCTTTTTGGTCGCGAATGGTATCGAAATCATATAAAGAGGCTTCATCTTTGTATTCTTTTGCGATAACTTTTGCAGCGAGTTTAGGATGGTTTTCAAAGTATAAACGAGCACCATCTTCAGACCATTTTAGCGATGCTGTTTTGCCAATAGTCCAGCTTCTATCTGCAGAGTGAATGGTTGAAAGCGCCCCGTTTTGTAAAAGCTGTAAGCTGTGATCACGACGGCGTGTATCATCATTAACGTAATTACCAATTAATAGCGCTGCGGTATTGCTGTTTGGTTGCCAAGCTATTTTATTTGCCACAACGCCCGGCTCATCAATCAGTACACTCGTTGCGAAGTCATTATTAAGCGCAACTAATACAACTTGGTTGTCGGCACCATCACTGTAGCTTTGGCTTGCTAATAACTGCTCACCGGTGCTGCTAATCGCATAGCTGAATACATTGTTTAGGGTGTGAGTGGTTTTGTCTTGAAGGTTAACAAGCACTAAATCAAAGCTTTTATCTTTTTTGTCTGGCTTTATTTCGCTGCTGTTTTCGTCTTTTTCTTCGCTGTCTTTTTTATCAGCTTTCTTATCTAGTCGATAAGCAAGCCATACACCATCATCCGATAGTGCATAGTCTTTTACATCGTTAAAGGTTTGTTGCTCACCATTTTTAGTATTCACTAAAACAAGGTTGTTTTTTAGTTCATCTTTTTTCTTGGTGGTTTCTTTTTCAAGTAGGGTCGGTACCTGAGTAAAAGCTACCCAGTTTGCTGCTTTATTAATAGTTGGGCGAGTACCGCGCTCAACGCTAGTTAGCAGGGTGTTGTTGTTTAATGTATAAACCTGACCTTGTGCATTACCGCGATAAGGGTCGGCACTAAAGCTAAGAATTTGGCCATCTTCAGAAAGTTGGGTGCCTTTTGCGTATTTAAAATCAAACACGTCTTTAAATTGCAGAGCTTCTTTCGCACTAACCTGTGCACTACCAAGGCTTGTCACCAAGGCTAAGCTCAAAAGTGATAATTGCGCTTTCATTCATCTTTCTCGTTGTTTTTTAATTGATGCACCCAGTGTAGCGTTTTTAATAAACAATTCGAGTAGATACGATAAGTGGCGTGTTTGGGAAGGTGGAAGGGGAAGTTACGAGGGGAAAGTTTGAAAGGGGAAAGAGGGAAGTTGGAATATGGGAGTTGCTAAGCTAGCAATTGCAATTTTTCAACACTTTAAATCGAGTCGTGAGTATTGCTTGAAAGACCAAATTAAGCGCTCTAGCTTGTCTATTTCATCGAATATAGCAGAAGGCTATGAGCGGATGTCTTCAAAAGATTGTGTGCGCTTTCTTTACTATGCAAAAGGAAGTTGTGGTGAGCTAAGATCACAGCTCTATATATCGCTTCAGGTCGGTGAAGTTAGCACAGAGCTGGCAAATAAATGGATAATGGAAACGCAAGAATTATCAATGATGTTAGCGGGCTTAATCAGAGCAATTAATAATGCGAATCAAAGGTAGTAGTTAGAAAGGGAAAGTTAGTAAGCAGCCTGCTAACTTTACTCTTTCCCCTAGAAGCTCGCTAACTGTTCGGAATTCAATCTGATAGCTGACGGCTGAAGGCTGACAGCTCGAACTTTACTCTTTTCCCTAGCAACTCACTACAACCAAATCTTCTGTAGCTCTGGCCATTGTTTTTCAAATTGTGCACTTGGTTTTGCTTTAAAGTCGCTGCGCACGAATTGATTCATCTTACCTTCTACATAGGCGAGTAGGAAGTTGGCTAGGGTGCTTTCGTCTGACTGGAATGCTTTACCTTCGCGAAGTTTGCGTTCGCGTAGCACTTGCTTGAACTGAGTTTCTAGCTTTTCAAATAAGCCTTGTACACGCTCACGTAAACGCTCTTGCTCACCTTGTAAGGCATCACCGGTCAAAATGCGGGTAATGCCCGGGTTTTTCTCGGCGAAGGCTAACAATAACAGCAAAATATTGTATACACGTGTTTGGCTTTCTTTCTCATTTTCTAAAATGAGGTTAATGCGTGATAACAGGGTATCTTCAATAAACTCGATTAGGCCCTCAAACATCCGTGCTTTACTCGGAAAATGACGATATAACGCAGCTTCAGACACACCTACCTCAGCCGCGAGCTTTGCGGTGGTGATACGTTGACCTGGGCTGGTTTCTAACATTTGTGCGAGTGCTTGCAGAATCTGCTCTTTGCGATTACTTCTTTTTGTCGCAGGCATGACCATTCCTTTCTTATAATTTATTACTTGCGCTGTTGGGAGTCAGACAAGCCATTTTTTGTGCAAATGAGTGGCTTATGTTAATGTTTTATTCAGTTTCTTTCCAGCATTTTTACAAACGCTTGGCAAGCTCAGTCATTACGCTCATGGCTAAATCTTTTTTACTTCCCATTGCTAAATCTAGCTGTTCATTGTGCCAGAAGAGTGTTAAAGCATTATGATCAGAATTAAAGCCAAGGCCTTCTTTTGATACGTCATTTGCGCAGATCATATCGAGATTTTTGTTCTTTAACTTACCTTGCGCATAGCTTGCAACATCTTGAGTCTCTGCCGCAAAGCCAACGGTATAAGGGCGGTTTTCGCTAAGTGCTGCGACATTAGCGATAACATCTGGGTTCTTAACTAAAGTAAGGGTTAGTTCATCGCCTTGCTTTTTCATCTTTTGCTCATGAATTGCTGCTGCACGGTAATCAGCCACTGCTGCACAGCCGATAAAAGCATCCGATTGCGCGGCAAGCTTCATTGAGGCGGTAAGTAATTGCTCAGCACTTTCTATATTAGTAAGCAGGGCATTAGCAGGTGCTTTAATTGTTACGGGGCCTGAAATCAGATTTACCTTTGCACCTAGCGCAAGTGCAGCTTCTGCAAGGGCATAACCCATTTTGCCTGAGCTGTGGTTAGAGATATAACGAACTGGGTCGAGGGCTTCTCGGGTTGGTCCTGCAGTAATCGTGATGGTTTTGCCTTTAAGTAATGGCTCTACTTCAGGTTGTGTACAAAGTGCGACTAACTCATGAGGCTCTAACATACGGCCTGCGCCTACATCACCACAAGCTTGCTCGCCTTTACCTGGGCCCCAAATAGCCACGCCGCGCTCACTTAGTGTGGCAAGATTTGCTTGTGTAGCAGGGTGGGCATACATTTGTTGGTTCATTGCAGGCGCAACTGCTACCTTTGCAGGGGTAGCCAGTAGTAGGGTTGTTAGTAAGTCATCTGCAATACCCATCGCCATTTTGGCTAAAATATTACTGGTTGCAGGGGCGACTAAAATAAGGTCTGCCCATTTGGCAAATTCGATATGACCCATCGCGGCTTCTGCTGCTGGGTCGAGTAATGAATCAGAAACAATCTCACCGCTTACCGCTTGCATAGTTAAAGGAGTAATAAAGTGTTTGGCTGAGTCGGTCATGACGACTTTTACTTCACAGCCTTGATCTTTTAAACGGCGAACAAGTTCTGCGCATTTATAGGCTGCAATACCACCACTCATACCTAGCAGGATTTTTTTATTTACTGATTTTGTCATTACGTGAAATTTAACCTTTGTCGATATGGGCTAACGATAGCAAATCTTTACCGATAGCATGAAGTTTTCTTTTATACAGACAGGAAAAAATTGGATTTTATAGTACAGTTTAATAAGTGGAATAGTTGTTTTAAGGATGAAGCAATGCCATTAACCGATTTACCTTTATCAGCAAGGCCGCGGGAGAAGTTACTTGCCCAAGGCGCCAAAGCACTCTCAGATGCAGAGTTATTAGCAATCTTCTTACGTACCGGTGTACCGGGTATGAATGCCATTGAGCTGGCTGAGCACCTGCTCGATATAAACAGCACTTTGCACGACTTATTTAATGCATCTGAACAAGAGTTCTGTGCCCAAAAGGGTTTAGGAGCTGCTAAGTATGTGCAGCTTCAAGCGGTACTTGAGCTAAGCCGGCGCTATATGCTTGAGCAATGTAAGCGCGAGGCACTATTTAATTCGCCGCAAGCTGTGTATGACTATTTAACTATTCAGCTGCGAGGCTTACAGCAAGAAGTATTTATGGTGCTGTACTTAGATAGTCAAAACCAGCTAATTAAAGACGAAGTACTTTTTTACGGCACTATTAATGCCGCTTCTGTGTACCCACGCGAAGTTGTTAAAGCTGCACTGCGTAATAATGCGGCGGCTCTAATACTTGCTCATAACCACCCAAGTGGGGTTGCTGAACCTAGTCAGGCCGATAAATTAATCACCACAAAATTACAGCAAGCCTTAGCCTTAATTGACATAAATGTGCTGGATCACATCATAGTGGGTGGTGAAAATTGTGTTTCGTTTGCTGAAAGAGGGCTTATATAGAGCCAACTGTATTAGAGAGTGTGTTAAAAATGAGCAGTTTAGGGCGATTTTAGAAATTAGTTTAATTTAAATGCAGTTTTTACTTTCCCTAAGGGCATTCGATCTTTATAATTAGCCGCTATCAAATTTACACATGAGCTGATTGGATAAGATCTGTTACTTGATCTTTGCCTGTATAAGCTGTATAAAGAGCGCCCTTCGATTTATCCCGGGGCACAAATACTGGCCTAAGGGAAAATTAAGCTCGAGCGAAGTTATTGGAGATATATAGACATGTCTAAAGTATGTCAAGTTACAGGTAAGCGTCCAGCGGTTGGTAACCACCGTTCACACGCGAGAAACGCGACTAAACGTCGTTTCCTACCTAACCTACAAACTCACCGTTTTTGGGTTGAAAGTGAAAAACGTTTTGTAACACTACGCACTACTACTAAAGGTATGCGTATTATCGATAAAAAAGGCATCGACGCGGTTCTTACAGAAATCCGTGCTCGTGGCGAAAAAGTTTAAGGAACTGAATCATGCGCGATAAGATCCGTTTAGTTTCAACTGCTGGTACTGGTTTTTTCTACACTACCGACAAGAACAAGCGTAACATGCCTGAAAAAATGGAAATCAAAAAATACGATCCTAAAGCTCGTAAACACGTGATTTTCAAAGAAGCTAAAATCAAGTAATTTTAGTTTTCAGAATATCAAAAACCCAGCCTCGGCTGGGTTTTTTGTTTTTAGCGTTTAGAAAATCTTAATAGGGCACAATAATCTAGCTTGGCTTGCTGTTTTATCTTGCTTAATTATCAATCTAAGCGTAAAATGCGCGCTCATTTCGGCTTATTAAATTTAATTCCTTGCCTTAAACCGACTGGCCGAAACGGTAGAAGGCTCTATTAACCGTAAGGAATATCCATGCGTCATTACGAAATCGTATTCATGGTTCACCCTGATCAGAGTGAGCAAGTACCTGGTATGATCGAACGTTATACTGGTTCTATCACTGAAGCTGGTGGTACTATCCACCGTCTTGAAGACTGGGGCCGTCGTCAATTGGCTTACCCAATCGACAAGCTTCACAAAGCTCATTATGTTCTTATGAACGTTGAAGCACCTACTGAAGTAATCAGCGAGCTAGAAACTACTTTCCGCTACAACGATGCAGTGCTTCGTAACTTAGTTATGCGTACTAAAGACGCTGTAACTGAAGCATCTCCTCTTGCGAAAGAAGAGAAGAAAGAAGCACCAGCTGCTTAATCGTTTTGAGTTCAAGCATGGCGCTTGCAGTTGAGACAAAAAGATGAGCCAACAGCTTAATCCTTATATGAATCAGCTGACACTATCTGGGGTTGTTTGTAAAACACCTAAATATAGTCAAAGCCCTGCTGGTATACCGCATTGTATTTTTGTTCTTGAACATAAATCGATGCAAGTTGAAGCAGACCTTAACCGTAATAGTTATGTCAGGCTTCAAGTTGTTGCCAGCGGCACGCCAATGCAACAACAAACTCAACAATTGCACGTTGGGCAACAAGTGCAAGTGACGGGGTTTTTAAACCGTCACGAAGGCCGAAACGGCTTAAGCCAATTGGTCTTGCATGCTCAACATATAGAAAGAATTTTTTGAGGAATTTTACTCATGGCACGTTATTTCAGACGTCGTAAGTTCTGCCGCTTTAAAGCGGAAGGCGTACAACAAATCGATTATAAAGATCTAGCTACTCTTAGAAACTATGTTACAGAAAGTGGCAAAATCGTACCTAGCCGTATCACAGGTACTAGCGCTAAATATCAGCGTCAGCTAGCAACTGCTATCAAGCGTGCTCGCTACTTAGCCCTTCTTCCATACACTGACTTACATAAGTAAGCAGCGGATTAACAGTTTTTAAAAGGTGTAGAGACATGCAAGTTATTCTACTAGACAAGATCGCAAACCTAGGTGGCCTAGGTGACCAGGTTGTAGTTAAATCTGGCTTCGCACGTAACTTCCTTTTCCCACAAGGTAAGGCAGTTCCTGCAACTAAAGCTAACATCGAAACTTTCGAAGCACGTCGTGCTGATTTAGAAGCTAAGATCGCTGAAGATCTAGCTGCTGCTCAAGCTCGCGCTGACAAGTTAGAAGCATTAGCTGAAGTTACACTAGTTTCTAAAGCTGGTGACGAAGGCAAGTTATTCGGTTCTATCGGTACTCGCGACATCGCTGAAGCTATTTCAGCTGTTGGCGTTGAAGTTGCTAAATCAGAAGTTCGTTTACCTCTAGGTACTATCCGTGAGACTGGCGAATTTGACGTAGCAATCGCAGTACACTCAGACGTATCGGCTACTATCAAAGTAATCGTTATCGCTGAAGCTTAATAGCAATATTAAGTAAAAAAGCCGCACTTAGGTGCGGCTTTTTTGTGCCTGAAATTTATAAATTGTAGCATTTTGTACCGCTATTGCTTCTTCAGTTGCCATCCAATAGTATTG
>NZ_JAKEVM010000091.1 GCF_022398475.1 Pseudoalteromonas shioyasakiensis
GCTAACTATTCCATGTGATATCATGCCCTTAAAATAATAAAAAAGACCATCTAAATGATGGTCTTTTTTATTACCAATTACTTATTTAACAGCGCTTTGGCATCTTGGTAGGATTTTTCATCGGCCTGTATGTGTTCAAGGTAATTTGCAAATCGTCCTGAGGATGACTTATAAAGTGGCTTTCTAACCTGCCATACACTCGCTGTACTTACAGTGCCAGATTTATTGTGAAACCGCTGGGCTTCATCAGTATATTCAAGCCCTAGAAAACTAAACAGCTGTTCTAAAATCTGCTCGGGTGAGCAAACAAGCTGATCGTAATTCAGGGTAAAAATATCATTACTGAAACACGACTGCCAATGTGACTTAATACGTTGCTGCTGCTCATAGTGGTGTAGAGTATCACCTAGGGATACAGCATAGTTTAAGCTCGGACCCAAATGCTGGAAAAAAGCTGACAAGCTATTGTCTTTAATATCTCGCTCTGTCCAGATAATCTTAGCTTTTGGATAGAGCTGCTTGATAATATCTAAGTAAAGGTAATTTTCAGGGCGTTTATCTGTTACATAATGCGCACCTTCAGCTCTTAAAGTTAATTGTTCTTTATAACCATCGATAAATTCAGCCTCTTTAGCCTTATTAACAAGTGCCTTTTCATCGCCAATCAAATTGAATAACGATGAATGTAAATAGGCAATTTCACCCCCTGCCGCTATTTGCTTGTTAGAGCTGATGATTTGTTCAATTAATGTTGAGCCAGAACGAAACATACCGCAAATTATAATGGGTGTTATTGAGCTATTCGCTTCTTGCAGAGCAATATTACGCGCTAAGGTGTATTCAGTAATCTTCTCAACAGATTGGCGATCATAGGCTGGTAAATACTTTTTATTGTATTGATTAGCCTTTACATAATAATACCAAGCTTTCTGATAGTTTTTACAATCATTAAATACTTTACCAAGTGCATAATAAATATCAGCACAGGCTATATCATCTGACTCTCGCTTTAAAATGGCTAAGCATGCTTGTTCATAGTCAATTGCATCGCGCTCAGTGAAGGTTTCAATATCGGCCAATCTTGCTTGAGCCATCGCATTGAATGCATCTATTTTTAAAACCTGTTGAAAGCCTGTTTTTGCTTTCTCTTTATCACCAAGCTGTTCGTAAATATTCGCCAATGAAAAGTGGGCCTGAAGATTATTTTCATCATGACCAATCGCTTGTTGTAAGTAATGTACGGCTTCATCGGGTTGATGTAACTGCTCATTATGCATTAAAGCAATATCTATTAAAGCGGGTGCTTTAAACTGCTCAGATAATGTTAGAGCTTGTTCAAAGAAACGCATCGCTGAATCGTGGTTATCAAGCTTTCTTTCTATTTTTCCTAGCTGAAAGCAAATATCAGCTTGCTGCGGATTTGCTGTGTATAAAGGTAACAGCGCGTTTTTCGCAATTTTGAACTCACCACAACTTAAACTTAATTGTACTAAGGTCAGTACATAATCAAACTTTGTAGGAGCAGTTGATACCAGTTGTTGGCAATATGCAATGGCTGTTTCAGTGTCTTGTTGCTGCATAGCAACTTTGAAAAGGATCTGTAACGTTTTTTCAGCAAACTCAGTGTTCTTTGATAACGGTTTTAATAACTCAACCCCTTGGCTAACTTTACCTTGTTGAAGTAAAGCAACAGCTTGGGTAAACGCGTGTTGTTCTGATGTCATTGTTTCCCCATAATAAATGCTTCCCCATAAAAAAAGCGAGCCGAAGCTCGCTTTATCATACATTAATTAATTCAAATTAGAATTTTAATGAAACGCTTGCGTGGAAGTAACGACCTAATGTGTCGTAGTAACCAGCAACTGCGTTACCATTTGTAGATAATGTACCGCCAACTAGTGGTGGCTCTCTATCTAATACGTTGTTCACACCAACAAGTACACGAGTGTAGTCATTGATAGTGAATGAACCTTTAAGGTCAAGATAGCTTTGTGAGCTGATACCGTCTTGAACTAGTTCATCAGCACCAGTGTAGTCGTTAACACCACTGAAGAAACGCCATTTAGCAGTTGCTTTCCACCAGCTACCAGTGTCATAGCTTGCAGTTAGAACATGACGCCATTCTGGTTGTGGGAAACAGCCATTGTCTAGTGTATCAACACAGTCATACGGTTCACTTACACCTGGAATATCTTCATATTCTTTAGTCATCATGTAAGTACCGATTAGGCTTGTAGAAAGTGTACCACCGCCAATTTCCATGTCGTAGTTAGCACTTAAGTCGATACCTTCAAAGTGAATGTTACCTAAGTTAGTGTTTGTTGCTACAACTTGACCAGAACCAACCCATAAGCTGCCGCTACCAGGTGTACGTTCAATCTTGTCACAGAATTGTGCATCGCCTGTAAGACCACACTGACGAACGATTAACTCAGGGTCAATTGCACCGATTGCATCTTCAAGGTCGATATCCCAGTAATCGATTGAGAAGTTAAAGTCTTCAAATGGGTTACCAACAACACCTAAAGTGATTGTATCTGCGATTTCAGGGCGAAGCTCTGGGTTACCACCGAAGAAACCGTTGTACTGATCTGCAGGGCTCTTACCAACATTACCGTATTGTGACGCTGTTACACCTGTGTTAGCACAAGCTGCTTGACTAAGCTCTGGAGTTGCAGTCGCACATGGATCTACACCACCCCATAAGCCTTGGCTTTGTTGAGCGAATAGCTCACCGTTGTTTGCAGAACGAACAGCACGGTTGTAGCTTGAACGGATTTTCCAGTTCTCAGTTACGTCCCAGTTCATTGCTACTTTATAAGTAGGCTCTGAACCTGAAGTGCTGTAATCAGACCAACGATAACCTAAGTCAATTAATAGACTTTCAACACCTGTGATACCTTCAACGATAGGAACACTTAACTCACCGAAGAATTCAGTTACATCGTACTCACCGTTAAGGCTCTTAGTAGGACCACCTTGACCAAGTAATAGACCTTGCGCGTAAACTTCATCCGCCGTACGGCCGAATGTTTCTTCACGGTATTCAGCACCAAATACTGCAGCAAGTGGGTAATCTGAAGAAGGAAGACCAAACTCAAATTCACCTGTTACGAAACCACTTACGATGAATTGCTCTGTAACACCGTTAAGGATTGCAGTACCAGTTAGTGCGCCAGCTGCTTCAGCAGAAACACCTTGGTAAGTGAATACTTCGTAAGGAATACAGCCGTCAGTTGCCGCACAATCTTCACCATTTGCAGAAAGCGCAGTACTGATACGTGGACCGAAGAAGTCATTTTCGTATGCAGAAGATGAAGAAGTTGAACCATATTGCATGAACGCTTCATATGACCAAAGGTCACTGACTTCACCTTTACTACCTAATACTAGGCGGAATGAGCTGTGCTCAAGTTGGTTAACACGAGGACCACCTTCAACGTTACGCTTACCGATGTAAGTTGCAAATTGGTCACCAGAAGTTAGACCGAAACGGTCAGTTAGGTTTTGACGCTGTGCATCTGTAAGAAGCGGGCTATCATAATCGATAACATAGTTTTCATTGAAGAACGTACCTGATTCTGCGATTTGAGCAGAAGTACGGTCACGCATGAACATAGCTTCAATGAATGGGTGGAAGTTATCATTAACTTCATAGTTAGCAAATAAACCTAACGTGTGACGCTCATCCGGACGCATGAAGTGGTTTACTGGTGCGTAGTTATATAAGTTACCGCTTGAAGGAATGAAGCTGCTATCTGTACCAAGTGTCCAGTAATCGTAATCATCCCAATCGAAACCACCGTCGTCTGTTACGCCAGCGATGTAGAAGTTAGGAACTACCGCGTTACCAGAACCACCACAAGATGTACCAGTAGAAGATAATGCACATGACGAGTAATCACGTGAACCTTGGCGTAATTCATTTTGTTTGTTGTAAGTGAAGTAACCTACAGCATGACCTTTACCGCTATCGAATGAACCACCTAAAGTAGCAGAGAAATCAAACGATGAACCGTCAAAACCAGTGTTACCACTTTCGTATTCGAAACCTTTATCATCCATTAAACCTTGGATGTACTCGTTGTCATTATCGTGTTGATAAGCTGTTGAACCAAGGTTTACTTCGAAACCTTCGAACTGATCGTCCATCACGAAGTTTACAACACCCGCTACCGCGTCAGCACCGTAAGTTGATGAACCACCACCTGTCATAACGTCAACGCGTTTGATAAGTGCAGCTGGAATTTGGTTGATATCAGCAGATTGGCTGTAGATACCACCTGCTTGCATACGACGACCGTTGATAAGTACTAGGGTACGTTGTGAACCCATACCACGTAAATCAAGAGTAGCAGTACCAGAAGCACCATTTGATTGGAATGCAGTGCTTGAAGCTTCAAGTTGAGGCAAGCTGTTCATCATGTCTTCAACACGAGTGAAACCAGCTACTTCAATTTCTTCAGCTGTTGTAACTTGTACTGGGCTTGCAGTTTCAATATCAGTACGTTTGATACGTGAACCTGTAACTTCAATACGTTCAACTTTTTCTACTGCTTCTTCTTCGGCAGCATAAGAGTTTACAGAAAACGCAGCTGTTGAAGCTGTACCAAAAGCAAGCGCTAAGCGAACTGCTTTTGAAACTTTATTATTTAACATTTGATTCTCCCTGGACCACTATATTGTGGCTATATTTAGCATAAGCTTGTTTATTATTTGTATCGCATCAGGACTGCGACAAACAAATAATAAACAAATAAAACAAAATATCCAGCCCTTTATTTACAATTTTTTAATGAAGCAGCAAAAAGTTTACTTTTTCTTATTTTATGAACAAAAAACACACAAATAAGCGTTTAAACTGAGCTGAACAATCATTCATCGCAACAAAGAGTCAAAAAAATGTTAATTTTTCTAAAAAAGCTGTATCTGACGGTCACTTAGAGATGAAATTTTAGTACCCAAATCAACAACAATCATCTCAGCTATTGGCAACAATTGTTTATTAACATAAATGCCATAATCATATTTATGTTTACCTGTGTAGTACTCAGCGCCGTTAGCGGTGTAAACATATTCAATTATTTGACCACGTTGAAACGTTAGGTGGGGATTGTCAGCTAAATGCTGTTTCGCTGCTTTTACATGAGGAGGGATGTTTTTTTGATAATCAGTGAGATGCTGACCCAGTCGCTTGCGATAGGTTAGCTTAGAATCGAATTCACCTGCATAAAGTTTTTTAACATACCTATCAAAGGCTTGAAAAATAAATTCTTGTCTGTAATTTTCAGAAAATAATATTTCAAATAATTCCGTCTGAAATTCATGAGCAAGTTCTGTCCAATCACTTCTTACGGTTTCCATACCTTTGAAGACTAATTTTGAAGCGCCATTATTTTCGACTTTTCCTACATAACGCTTTTTTGAACCCATTGTTTTGCCTCTAATTGTGGGCATAAAAAATGGGCTATAGTGGGTTTCGTACTCAATTTCTAAAAAACTGTCTATTTTATAATCTTGCTGCAAAACCTGCTGCCAGCGTTTGTTAATTTTATCTGCCAGTTTCGTACCGATTTCATTACAGTTTAGTGAATTTAGATCATCATCAAGCTTAACAAAGGTTGAATCTGTATCACCATAAATGACGTTATAGCCCCACTCTTCTATCCATTGCTTAGTTGTTTGCATTATTTCATGGCCACGTAAAGTAATTGAGCTCGACAATCTCGGGTCATAAAAACGACAACCTTTAGAGCCAAGTACACCGTATAAACTATTCATAATGATTTTAATTGCCTGCGAGAGCATAGGCTGGTTTTTATCTTTGGCTATTTGTCTTGTTGCTGCAAGTTCACGAATAAGCTCAGGCAAATGGTGCTCAGTACGTGAAAACTGTGCTTGGTTAAAACCTTCGATTGCGTCATCTGGCTTTTTTAAACCTTCAATTAGTCCCAGAGGGTCTATACAAAATGTGCGCATTATTGATGGATAAAGGCTTTTGTAGTCAAGCACCAAGATATTCTTATATAGGCCAGGCTGCGATGACATGACATAACCACCTGGGCTGTCAAAACTTAAGCCATGATCGCCTAAATTAGGGGCTACATAGCCACTTCTATGTAGTAGCGGCAGATAAAGGTTAGTGAAGGCGGCAACTGAGCCACCCATTCGTTCTAATTCAAGTCCGGTGAGTTGGCTTCTCACAACAGCAAAATCGAGTAACTTAAGTTTCTCAAAAATTCGCAGCACTAACATGCAATCTTGTCTGTTGTAATTAGCAAGAGACAGTTTGTCTTCATTAAACTGGCGAATAATTTCTTCTAAGCGATTATCTGTGCTAATCAGCTTCTCTTCACCAAGTTCAATACTCGCTACATTAGCAAGGCTAAAACTATCGTAGTGATAGGTGGCGTTTTTTAGGGTATCAATACCATCTACAACTACTCGGCCAGGTATTGTAATACGGGTAAAATTACCTTGCCGCAGCTGCATTTTTTCTTTATTGCGGCCAAGCGGTAATTCGACACCGAGTGCTTCAGCGCGGGCATGTAAAACACTAAAGTCAAATTCAATCACATTCCAACCAATGATCACATCAGGGTCGACAGTTTCAATGTGTAAACAAAGCTGATTGAGTAAATCAATTTCATCCACACACCAATGAAGGTTAAATTCAAGTTCACTGGTATCTTGTGGCTGGCCTACCATCAACACTGTATCTATGTGTGCCCCTACTAGACCTATTGAAAATAGCACTCCTTCACCATTACATTCTATATCGAGTGACAAACTTGAAAAATGTGGCGTAAAATCGTTATTTTTTTTGAACTTAGTATCTGTTAAAACAGGATATGGATGGCTTTTTATTTGTATTCCCTGAGCCCAAACTGACCCTTTAATGAAACGTTCCATTAAAAATCTATCAACAGGGCGAATATCATCCTCATATACTTTTATATGCTGCGCTTTGAGTCGTTTCGCTGCATTGTAATAGTGCTTTAATGATGAAAAGTAACAAGAAACTACTTCTTGTTGCATAAAGCTCTTCAGTGCCACAGGTTTAATTTCACAAAAAATACCATGCTCTGAAAACACTCTATTCGCAGCGTCTATTTGAGATTCATTAATAAAGAACACTGCTTTTTGCGGTGTGCTTATTAGTTTTACAGGCCCTTGCTTAGATAAAATCCACACCACAATCGAAATGCCCTTAGCGCTATCATAGCATTGCGTGGAAAGAATAAAGCCGGAGGCTAACTGCATGTAATTAAACCTTTTTACTATAATTTAGGCATATTAGTTAAACAAAGCTAAGTTGATTAACTAATTAAAGTAACAAGTCGCTTGTAGTTGCCCAGTTAAATCTCTAAAATTCATTACTGTAATTATATACATACTTTAGGTTTTCTGGGCATGCTTTCTGACTCTTTAAAAAAAACAATTCGGCAAATTCATAAGCATGTTGCTGATAACCTCACCGATTACCGCCCTAGAAGCAGTCAAAACTACTTAGTTGCCGAGATAGCAAAAACCCTGGCTGGCGAGTATCACAAGAGCCAACGAATTTGTGTTATTGAAGCAGGCACCGGAACCGGTAAGTCACTGGCGTATTGTTTAGGGGCATTGCCTTTAGCGATGGCCAAGAAAAAGAAATTAGTGATTTCGACGGCAACCGTTGCCCTACAAGAGCAGTTAATTAGTAAGGAGCTGCCTTTTTTTAAAGAGCACTCTGGCCTAGACATCAAGTTTGATTTAGTGAAAGGTCGGCAGCGTTATATCTGTGCACAAAAACTCAGTGCTGCTGTAAATGGCGACAGTCAAACGCAAATGGAGTTTATGCCGACCCTGTCATCGCCGCTTTCTGATATGGAAACCAAATGCTTAAAGCAACTTTATGATGCTTATTCAAAAAAGCAATGGCAAGGCGACCGCGATAGCTGGGCTGATACCATCCCTGATAAAGTGTGGAATTTAATTGCCTGTGATAAGCATTCATGCCAACGACAAATGCGCGCTCATCAGCTCTGCCCTTTTCATATGGCACGTCAGCGTCTTATGCAAATGGATGTGCTAGTGATCAACCATTCTTTATTACTGGCTGATCTTGATTTGGGTGGCGGTAAAATTCTACCTGAGCCTGACGATACAATTTATGTAATCGATGAAGCGCACCATTTAGCGCACATCACCCGCGATTTTTCTTCTGCTGCAGCAACCATTAAAGGCACCATAGACTGGCTCGACAAGCTGGTTAAATTTGCTGGTAAAATGGCCAATGTGCTCGTAGGTCAAAAAGCAATTGGGCAAAATTTTAAGCTCAGTGACAGTATCAATGATGCTGGTAAAAACTTAAAAGTGGTGCGTGATATTCTTGATAACGCAGACTTTAACTATAACAGTGATGACACCTATCGTTTTGAGCACGGTGAAATCCCAGCATCTTTACATACCAAAGCAAAAGATATTAGCGATGCCACCCTTGATGCCCTAAGAGCACTCAACAAGATGCACGATACCCTAGTGCAAGACGTAAGTGATGGCGATATAAAACCTTATGTGGCCGATCCAATCTTGGCTGAAAGTGGTCAGTACATTAATCGCTTAGAGTTATTAAACAAGCTGTGGTTTAGCTACGCCACAAAAGGCGAAGGTATTCCCCATGCCAGGTGGATAAAACGCTTGGAATATAAGAACCATCACGACCATTTACTCAGTGATTGCCCTATTGAAGTTGGCTATTACCTAAAAGATAAATTATGGAATCAATGTGCGGGTGCCGTACTTTGTTCAGCCACCTTAACTGCATTGGGTTCATTTGATCACTTTGCCTATGAATGCGGTCTTGCCAAAGAAGAAGGCGTAAAATACATAAAAGTCCCTTCTCCGTTTGATTACCCAAAACAAGCGACGCTACATATCCCTGCCAGCCATATTGAGCCGACCGATAAAGCGTTTAGCGACCACTTGGCTGAGCAATTACCTAAGTTCCTTGATGATAAAAAAGCAAATTTAGTGTTATTTGCCTCTTATTGGCAGATGGATCATGTTGTTAAAGCGCTTCGTAGCAAAGGAATTGAGGTCTTAGTGCAAGGTGAAATGTCTCGTGAAGCACTGCTTAAAAAGCATAAAGCCAATGTAGATTTAGGCCGTGCTAGCTATTTATTTGGTACTCAAAGTTTATCTGAGGGTCTTGATTTACCAGGTAAATACTTAGAAAACCTGGTAATTACAAAAATTCCATTTGCGGTGCCTACCTCACCAATAGAAGAAGCGCAGGCTGAGTTTGTGCAAAGTAAAGGTGGCAACCCGTTTCTTTCGATAACCGTACCTGATGCGGCAAAGAAATTAGTACAAAGCTGTGGTAGACTGCTGCGCAAAGAAAATGATCAGGGTCGCATTACTATCCTTGATCGCCGTTTAGTGACCAAGCGATATGGCAAAGCCATGCTCGATACCTTGCCACCTTTTAAAAGACAAATTGATTATTAATGTTTGAATTAGCTTTAGACCCAGCAACCTGGGCACTATTATGCGCAGTCGCACTGGCAGCGGGCTTTATTGATGCAATTGCAGGCGGTGGCGGGATGTTAACTGTGCCAGCGCTATTAACTGCAGGCTTACCGCCCCATCTCACCCTAGGTACCAATAAACTTGCAGCGAGTTTTGGCTCATTGACGGCCAGCGTAACTTATTTTCGTAAAAAGTTGTTCAACCCACGGTTTTGGGCTGCATCTATTTTAGCGACAGCTATTGGGGCACTCGTAGGCACTTTAGTGGTTGATTACTTAAGTATTGAATTTTTAAATAAATTACTACCGGTGGTGATTATTTTAGTCGCTTGTTACAGCTTATTTGGCAGTTTGAGTACAACTGAGCATAACGAGTTACCAAAGCTTGATAGCAAAACTAAAATTAAACAATGGCTACAAGGATTAGGGCTTGGTTTTTTTGATGGTTTAGCAGGCCCTGGCACTGGCACATTTTGGACAGCCTCAAATAGCCTATTATATAAAATGAGCTTATTGCTTAACTGTGGCCTTGCCCGCTCAATGAACTTTGTTTCAAACTTTATTTCATTGATCACCTTCGTGGCGCTTGGCCATGTGAACTTTTTACTTGGCATCACAATGGGCTTTTTCCTAATGCTAGGTGCATGGTTAGGTGCACATTCAGCAATAAAGTTTGGTGGTAAAATGATCCGCCCAGTGTTTAACACTGTGGTTATAGTGTTAGCATTAAAGTTAATCTATGAGGCATATTTATAAATGCAATCAACTGCTTTTGATAAACTACGGTCACAAATTGAACGGCTAAAACAGTTAGCCGTGCAATTTGATAAGGGTAATTTATTTTCGAAAAATCGCTACATGCAAGCCCAACCAAGTTTGTTTGATAAAGCCGTGTTTAGCACAAAAAGTATGAAGCTAGCCGATTATGTAACCGAAATTGAAGATGAGCTTAACAGCCTGCCGTCAGCTGAGCATCGCCATGCCTATCAATATGCGCTTGAGCGCATTACCCTTCAGGTAGAGGCGGTGTTTAATGTGATCAAATCAACCCCGGTTTGGGCTAAAGAAAATAAATACAGCTTTAAGCCAAAAGCAAAGCCACAGGTTTATAAGCAAGCCGTGCAAAAAATCATGCAGTCATCTCATGAATTGTATGACGAACTAAAACAAAACCATGAGTTTGAACGCCGCTTAGTTTTGATGATCGAAGAGCGAAAGCTTAAGCTCGACGCAGCAAATTCACAGCAAGCAACTGAAATTAATAAAGAAATATTAGCTTTACATGCAAGGCTTGGCCGTTGTCGTAAAGCCATTTCTGCTACTGAAGACAAAATTCAACAGGTCGAGAAACAGCAGCTAAGATAATGTTTTACTATCATCCAAGTTATTCAGCGTTAACTTTACCAGAGCGTCACCGCTTTCCCATTGATAAATATCGCTTGTTAAAACAGCTTGTCAGCAACTTTATTGATGAGCAGCACTTCATTACCCCACAACAAGCGACTAAAGCGCAGCTTACTCTGTGCCATAACCCCGACTATGTCGACGCTTTTTTAACTGGCAGTCTTGATAGCAAAGCAATTAAAAAAATGGGCTTTCCTTGGTCCACTCAATTGGTTGAACGAACACTTTACTCTGTTGGCGCGAGTATTCAAGGCGCTGAGTTTGCTTTGCAACAAGGTGCGGCTTTTAATCTAAGTGGTGGTTATCATCATGCTTTTACGAGCTATGGTAGTGGTTTTTGTATTTTCAATGACTTGGCGATAGCCGCAGCACACTTAATTGATACAGAGCAAGCCGACACCGTATTAATCTTTGACTGTGACGTTCACCAAGGTGATGGCACAGCCGAAGTTACAAAAGTACATCCCCAGATCATTAGCTGCTCAATTCATTGTCAGCAAAACTTCCCGCGAATTAAACAGCAATCAAACTACGATTTTGCTTTAGAGCATGGCACTTCAGATACTGAATACCTTGAAACAGTTAAACAAGCTTTAGCCTTAACAATCAGACTCCACCAGCCAGACATCATTTTGTATAACGCCGGCGCAGACATAGCTTCGGATGACGAATTAGGACACTTTCAAGTGAGTTTAGAAGGCGTGTACCAGCGTGATCATTTTGTATTAAGCCAAGCAAAGCAAGCAGAAATCCCTGTCTTTGCAGCCATGGGCGGTGGCTATCAACGCAATGTAAGCCGTTTGGTTGATGTTCATGGCCAGCTTTTTAGGGCGGCTGTCGATTTATTTTAAAGCTTGGTATACACTAAAAGTGACTGTTTAATTAGGCTTATTTTGTATGAAAATGCATGACGACATTCACAACTACTATGAAAAATTAGTTGTCGAAGACATCACTAAACGCAACTTAGAATCGACTTACAGTGATGATATTATGGCAGATTTATGCTGCACCGTATTAAACCAACTGCCTGCCCGTTACATCCGTTACGATGTCGATATGGAATTTTATTTACCGCAAACAGAACGTATTAGAATGGAGCAACAAGTGCAAACGGCCATCGATGTAGCGATCAGCCAAGTTGCTAAGAAAAAGGAACTGCAAAAATGAGTAATGAGTTAGATAGCGCTCCTAACTACATCAAGATTGCTGTTGATCTTATTATGCTCTTAGAACAAAACGACGTACCTGCCGAAGACGTATTAGCCGCTCTAGAAATCGTTAAATCTGACTTTGAAAAGAAACTTCCCCAATCAACTGATTAATAGTCCGAAAATGGCGAGTATTGGGGCATAAATTTGTTATGCTCAGGTTTTATAATTTAAGAATGTAAAACCATGTCATTGCCAAGTTTATTACGCTTATTCATCCTTGCTGCTATTTGGGGCGCTTCCTTCTTATTTATGCGCATGGCAGCGAATAGCTTAGGCCCTGCAGTATTAATTGAGTTAAGAGTCGGCTTTGCAGCAGTAACACTGTTTATTTTTGCGCTGTACTTACGCAAGAAACTGGCTTTCACGACCCACAAAAAGCATTTTTTCATTATTGGCGCGCTTAATTCCGCCATTCCCTTTTTATTGTTTGCCTTTGCAGCACAAACAATTAATGCATCTACCTTATCCATATTAAACTCAACAACACCAATTTGGGGCGCCGTCGTAGGTATTGTATGGACTAAAACGAAGCCCACTAAAAGTATGTTGCTTGGCTTACTGTTAGGTTTAACGGGCGTGGCCATTTTGGTAGGACAAAATAGCCTGACTATCGACAGCCAAGCTATCACGGCAATTGTTGCGGCACTGTGTGCTTCACTCAGCTACGCCATCGCATCCCATTACACTAAACATGCACCTAAGTTATCTGCTTTTGATAATGCCCATGGCAGTATGTGGACGGCGAGTATCATGGTGCTGCCGCTTATTTTTGTTATTCCTGCCAGAGAAATGCCAAGTAACGAGGTTATGCTTGGTGTGGTGGCACTCGGAGTGCTATGTACTGCAGTGGCATATATCTTGTTCTTTCGCTTGATTGATGACATTGGCCCAACCTCAGCGCTGACTGTTACTTTTTTGATTCCACTTTTTGGCATAGTGTGGGGAAATTTAATTTTAGATGAGCAAATTGGTCCCAATACCTTGGTTGGCGCACTCAGTGTTATCGCAGGTACCATGCTCGTTACAGGCTTTATTCGTATCAAGCCACTTCTAAAAAGAAACACCTTGTAACAGAATGCAAATTGCATTTTTAAATACAATCTATATTCTGTTAGATACTAAAAAAGGAAGGAGAAGTGTATGTCAGGTACTACCATGGTGGTGTTAATCGTGCTGATATCAGTTGGCTCTGGGGTAATTTATGATATGTATAAAAAACACCTTGAGTTTAAATCACGAACTTTAAAAAATTCAAAAGAAGCCAACGAACATGTAGCCGAAGTAACAAAAGAGCTGCAAGAGCTAAGAGAGCGAGTACAAACTCTCGAAGCCATTGTTACTGACTCTAGCTACAGCGTAAAACAAGAGATTAATAAACTTTAATTAAGTTAACTCTAATTAAGATAATAATGCACTGTATTGTTCAAGCACAGGCTGATAATAATCGGCGTCTTGATTTAACATACGTTGGTAATGAGCACATAACTGCTTTAAATACGTTTGGTGCTCTTTACTTGTTAGCTGCCACATTGAGTGCCCTACTCGCGTGATCGGCTGCGAAGATGACGCACTCATGGCAATAACTTCATAAAATCGTTTGTTTTCACACACCAACTGCTCAGAGACGAGCCCCAAGGGCAGTGTTTGTAAATAGCTACGAACTTGATAACTGTGATGCACTGGGCAAACAATAAAGTCGATATGCGTATTTGGCTGTTGGCTTACAATCTTCGCTAAGAACTGCACTAACAACTCACCACCCACTCCAGCAATAATAACAAGATGGCGTTTTTTAGGATCTGGTGAAATCATTGCTACATCTTGGCAATGTACCTGCCAACGGCCGCGTTGCTCTCTTTTAGCAAAACGTTCGAGTTTATCACTTAGTGCCTGCATCAACTCAGGCACAATATCAACAAAATGTATAAGCGGTGCTTTATCTTGCTGTAACAGCTCAATACCTAACAAACCGTGATCACAGCAACAATCCCAGATCTCGTCATAACCTGAATCAACCACATCAACGATGGCTGAAAGCCGTTTACTCAGTGTCATTAGTTTGCTGTTTTATAAACTAACGCTTTTAAGCTGCGATCACTGTCTACCTCAACAAAGCCATCAGTAGCTGCTAATCGCTCAACAAAACTAATTGCTCCTTGTGTATGATCGCTAATGAGATCTTTAAAGGCCTGCTCTGAAAGCTCAGGGCTATTGGCACACAGTAATAATTGGGTGTTTTCATTTAACAGCTCAGGTAAACGACGCAAGATTTTTTGATAATCCTTGGTCAATATAAAGCTACCCTTTTGAAAGCTCGGTGGATCAACAATGATTAATTCATACGGCGCTGATTTTTTTAGTTTACCGAATGATTTTAAAATATCGTGCGGAAAATAACTAACCCCTTGAGCAAAACCATTTAACTGATGGTTTTGTTTACCAGTTCGCAGCACCCCTTTATTCATATCCATATTAATAACTTGGTCAGCACCGCCTTGCATTGCTGCAACAGAGAAGCCACACGTGTATGAAAATAGGTTGAGCACTTTTGCATTTTTACTATTGGCTTGAACAAACTCTCGGCCACGGCGCATATCAGGGAAAATCCCAGTATTTTGGCGACTCAATAAATCGACTTTAAACTTAATACCATTTTCACTGATATGGTGCTGTTGGGGTAATTCACCAAACATCAGGGCATTACGAGTGTTAATGCCGCTACGTTGTTGGTAAACCAATGCACTTACAAGCTCTGGCGCATTCTGTTGCGCCCATTGCCACAGGGTATCAATTAATTGCGCAAGCACTTGTTCATCTATTTCTTCATATGAAACTAAAAAAAGTGCTGGCGGATAAAAGTCTAAGTTTATGTGGCTCAGCTCAGCGACTGAGTGACCACGGCCATGGAATACACGACATAATTCATTAGCAGCAAGTGGAGCCTCTGCTAAGGCATTTAAAATGGCAGAAAAATCGTTTGTCATCATCTTTAGTTAATTAACTGTTGTTGTAATTCGTGAATTTCATCACGCACAGACGCCGCTTTTTCAAACTCAAGATCGCTAGCATAAGCATGCATTTTCGCTTCAAGGGTTTTGATTTGGCTAGCAATATCTTTCGCGCTGAGCACTTGTTTAGACTCTTTACGCACCAACTTAAGGTTATCTTTCGGACTTGCCTCTTCACCCACATCCATAATATCGGTGATACTTTTAACCAGTGCTTGCGGCTCTATACCATGCTCAAGGTTATAAGCTTGTTGTTTTTCACGGCGACGGTCTGTTTCATCAATGGCTTGTCGCATCGAGTTAGTTATGCGGTCGCCATAAAGAATCGCTTTACCATTTAAGTGACGCGCAGCACGACCAATGGTTTGAATAAGTGAGCGAGTCGAACGTAAGAAGCCTTCTTTATCAGCATCAAGTATCGCAACAAGTGAAACCTCTGGCATGTCGAGACCTTCTCGCAATAAGTTAATGCCCACTAACACATCAAACACACCGGCACGTAAATCACGGATAATTTCGACTCGTTCAACGGTGTCGATGTCTGAGTGCAAGTAGCGAACTTTTACATCATGGTCGTTGAGATAGTCGGTTAAATCTTCTGCCATACGCTTAGTTAAAGTAGTGACAAGTACTCGCTCGTTCACTTCAACTCTTTTATAGATTTCTGAGAGTAAGTCATCAACCTGGGTGCCCACAGGGCGCACTTCAATTTCAGGGTCTATAAGCCCGGTTGGACGAATGACCTGCTCAGCAACCTCCCCTGATGAGCGCTCAAGCTCAAAGTCACCAGGTGTTGCCGACACATAAATAGTTTGCGGAGCAATGGCTTCAAATTCTTCAAAACGTAATGGGCGGTTATCTAATGCCGATGGCAAGCGAAAGCCATACTCAACAAGATTTTCTTTACGGCTTCTATCGCCTTTATACATAGCACCAATTTGCGATACAGTAACGTGTGATTCATCAATAATCATCAATGCATCATCAGGTAAGTAATCTAATAATGTCGGCGGTGGATCGCCCGGTGTTCTACCTGATAAGTATCGCGAGTAGTTTTCGATGCCTGAGCAATAACCAAGCTCGGTCATCATTTCAATATCGTACTGGGTGCGCTGAGCAATACGCTGCTCTTCCACAAGTTTGTTGGCACTAAGTAGCTGAGCTCGGCGGTCTTTAAGCTCACCTTTAATTTTATCAATGGCATCAAGAATTTTTTCACGGGGTGTTACATAGTGGGTTTTCGGGTAAATAGTTGCGCGCACAATGTGCTTTTCAACAGCCCCTGTAAGCGGGTCAAAAATACTTAAACGTTCAATTTCATCGTCAAACATTTCCACACGAACAGCGTAAGTATCCGATTCAGCAGGAAATATATCGACCACTTCACCACGTACACGGTAAGTACCGCGGCTAAATTCAATATCGTTTCTTGTATATTGCAGCTCAGCCAGACGGCGCAGCATATCGCGCTGATCGACGGTTTCACCCACTTTCAGTAAAAGCATCATCTTCATATATGAGTCTGGGTCGCCCAAACCATAAATAGCAGACACCGAAGCCACAATAATGGTATCGCGTCGTTCAAGCAGCGCTTTGGTAGCACTTAAACGCATTTGTTCAATGTGTTCATTGATAGACGCATCTTTCTCAATAAAGGTATCGCTGGCAACAACGTAGGCTTCTGGCTGGTAATAATCATAATAAGATACAAAATACTCAACCGCATTATGAGGGAAAAACTCTTTCATTTCGCCGTAAAGCTGTGCAGCGAGCGTTTTGTTGTGTGCCATGATGATAGTTGGACGATTCAAATCATTAATAATATTGGCCATGGTAAAGGTTTTACCCGTTCCCGTAGCCCCTAATAATGTTTGATGCGCAAGCCCAGCCTCTAGGCCATCTTTTAACTGTGCTATTGCCGTTGGTTGGTCACCACTTGGCTGAAACTTAGAAACTAGTTGGAAATGGTCGCTCATGAATGACACTCCTTCATATATGACTCACTTAACCCATCAACTTCTTTGATAAACCATTTATAGGCAACCGTTGCAGTAAATAAGTTACCAATCGCCGCACCAATAAATAAACCGGTTAAGCCTGCAATTTCGCTGCCTATATAAGCAAAAGGTACATAAAAAACAAACAGGCGTACTACACTTAAAATCAGTGCATTCATTGGTTTATGCAGAGCATTAAATGAAGAGTTAGATAAAATAATCACCCCTTGCAGGCCATAACTCAATGGCAAGATATAAATGAACAACTTAATCACATCTATTACCGCTTGCTCTTTACCAAATACATCAGCGATAAAGCCAGAGGTTAACAGCAGTAAAATATAAATAGCGAACTGCCAAATCATCACGAATTTCAAGGTTTTTGTGTAGGCTTCTTTAACACGCTCAAACTTACCTGCCCCAAAGTTTTGACTCACAAATGGCGGCAAGGTCATCGACAAAGCAAGCACCACAAGGCTTGCAATAGATTCAATGCGACTGCCTACACCAAACGCCGCAACCGCTTCAGGACCATGTTTAGCCACTAATGCTGTCATGACCGCCATGGCAATAGGTGTCAGCATATTTGCGCCAGCCGCAGGTAAACCAATTTTAAGAATTTTACGAATCGAGCTAAACGGCGTTTGTACACCAGCATGCAAACTCAATAGACCATTTTTTACCGCAAGGATGTATAAAATGATAACGACAGCAACTGACCATGCAATAACACTAGCAATAGCTGCGCCTTGGATACCTAATGCCGGAACGGGTCCAAAGCCAAAAATAAGTATAGGGTCTAAGATGGCATTAATCAGCCCTGCTCCACCCATAACAATGCTCGGTGTTTTGGTATCGCCACTGGCTCTAAGCACAGAGTTGCCAACCATAGGGGTAATTAGAAATACGCTGCCTAAGAACCACACACTCATATACTCATGAATAAGCGGTAAGACTAATTCGCCAGCACCCAATAACTTAAAGATCGGATCTATTAATAAATAACCTACTACAGATAAGCTAAACACCATCACCACCGATACCAACAACGACATGCTGGCATCAAAACGTGCTTCATCTAACTTATCACTACCAAGTGCTTTAGCGATAACCGCAGAGGTACCTATCCCTAAACCAATTGCAAGGCTAATAACAGTAAAAGTAACAGGAAAGGTAAAACTAACAGCGGCGAGAGGCTCTGTACCTAACAAACTAATGAAGAAGGTATCAACCAAATTAAACATCATTAGGGTGATCATGCCAAAGATCATTGGGATGGTCATTTTTTTCAAGGTTGGCAGAATGGGTGAGTTTAAAAGATCAGGTTTAGTTTTGCTCTGCGGTTTCACGCTCATGGGAATACTTTGCCTCTTTTTCTGAACCTGTAAGTTTAAAGCATCCTTCTCTTGCAAGCTATGCTTTATTAACAGAATCAAAATTCATACACAAAACTATTACTTTTGACGCTTTGACATAAAAATAACCACTAACCCTCATAAAAAACAATATAAAAACAAGTTTAATAG
>NZ_JAKEVM010000092.1 GCF_022398475.1 Pseudoalteromonas shioyasakiensis
CCTTTATCCTTTATTTACCTATACTTCAGCGTTAAAGAAACTGCATAAGCATGCAAGATATCACTTAGACAAAAACTTAACCCCATGTTAATAAAAGGCTTTTGGATTAGAAAAAGTTATCCGACAGACTCAATTTTTATCGTTTTATTTTTGTCCAGTTTGATTGCAAAATACTCACGTTTTCAACCAAACACAACCCGGAGCAAAGTAATGAACCCAATTAATACATTAAACCAAAACGCTGCAACTCATGTTGCCGTAAAACCAACAAACCGCAAAGCAAAAATGTTGGCAAAACTAAATCGCTACGGCAAAAAGTTAGCTCTTGGCGGCGCAGTACAACACAAGTAATCCCCAACCATGGTTACTTTATCGGTGCAGTAAACACCCAACCACTAACGAAGATCCTTCTTTAGCTCCTCCGTTTACTGCTCCAACCCCTTTCTTTTAAGTTAAAAACAGCAATTAATTAAACCTTTTTACAAAAAACCCCCTCTTTACGCTCAAAAAACAAGCAAACAAACTTTTTCCTATTTACACAGCCGATTCAGCTAAGTATTATTCTCGCATCACGATGTGGAGAGATGGCAGAGTGGTCGAATGCACCGGTCTTGAAAACCGGCAGGGGTTTGTAGCCCCTCTAGGGTTCAAATCCCTATCTCTCCACCACTTATTTTTATTTGTTGATTTATTTCAGCAAATTACAATCAGAATTATGCGCTGGAGAGGTGGCCGAGTGGCCGAAGGCGCTCCCCTGCTAAGGGAGTATAGGGTTTGTAGCTCTATCGAGGGTTCGAATCCCTCCTTCTCCACCATTTTATTGTTAAAAACCGCTTTTTAGCGGTTTTTTTATGCCCGAAAACTTGCACACTTCATTATATTTCATGCATGCTAAGTATCTATTTGCTACACAAAGTGATGCCATGTTTCGTTTTGCATTTTTTACTCTTGCCCTATTTGCCAGCGCCAACAGTCAAGCCACTATTTATAAGTGCATGATTGACGGGGTTGCTACTTTTACGGAGAAACCTTGTGGAAAAGATGCAGTAATCGTGAAAATTGCACCGCCACCAGCAAGTAGCCAAACACCAGCTACAGAGCAGCCGCAAAAGCCAAAAAAACCTGCCGACTTAAGTGTTGAAGATTATTTAAAAATTCAAAAAGCCGATCGTGAAATAGAGCGCCTTCAGCTCGAAATTAAAGAACTACAAAAACAACAAAGTGAGCGCATCGATAAACTCAATAATATGACGCAAGATGCCGCAAACAGATTAGGCGCAGCGTCTATTGATGATGCTATCAGTAAACAAAGTGAGCGTATTAACGCTTACTATAAGAGCCAAATCAGCATCCTCGAAAAACAGGTAGCACAGTTAGAAGAAAACAAAAAGCAGCTCAAAGAGCGAGGCACGCAATCCAATTAGCTTAACTTACTAAAACTGGTCAGACATGATATAACAACATTTGCTGATTTAGTTTAGGGGTCAATTGATTTGCACATTCACACGCTCGAAGGTTATATTCAAAATATCTATTTAGTTGAATATCCAGATAAATTGATGCTGCTTGATGGGTGTTGCCGTGCTGATGTGAATACCGTATTTGACTATATTACCGAACAACTAAAGCGCCCCATCACTGACTTAAAACTGATTGTAGTCACCCATATGCACCCAGATCATGCCGGTGGAGCGCATGCACTAAGAAAGTTAAGTGGCGGCAAAATAGCGACGTCGAATGCTCCAGGTCAATGGTATAGAGGCATTGATGGTTTCTTAATGCATTTAACCGATATCGCTTTGGCTTGGTGGGTCGCAGGTAGGTTAAATAAAAAACGCCACAACCTTTGGTACAGCCGCCATCTAGATGCAGATTATTACCTTGCTACTGATGCAACCCTACCCGGCTTTGACGATTGGCAAGCACTACATAGCCCAGGTCACACTGACCGAGATATTAGCCTGTATCATATTCCTAGCGAGCGAATTTACATTGCTGATTTACTAGTAAAAGTAAAAGGGCAGCTTGTGCCACCCTTTCCTGTTTTTTACCCAAAGCTGTATTTAAGCTCTTTGTTGATGCTAAAAGCGCTACAACCAAAACGGATTATGTTTGCCCACAGCAATGAAGTCAGTATTGATGACATCGACTTTGAGCAAATTTTAGCGCTGGTCCCAGAAAAACCAATGACGCATTGGCGTTCAGTCAAAGCAAAGGCTCGACAAGCACTTAATTTAAAGCGCTTTTCACAGTCGTGATAAAAGTATCTATATCCTGCTGATCATTATAAATATGAGCAGAGACTCTTAAGCCTAAGTGACGTTCATCAACCGCAATATTCGCTGCAATAAGCGCAGCTTTAACAGCCGCTTGTTGCTCGCCAAAATGCATAATAGCCGTACCAGAGCATTTGTCAGCCTGTATTGGTGAGTGCATATAATCAGCTAATTGATCATGAAACTGCGCGAGCATTGCTAAGTTATGAGCACGTACTTTCTCAATACCAAGATCAGCAAAGTAATTAATACTATGCGAAGCCAAAATATAAGGTGCAACTGAAGGGGTACCGCCCCAAAAGCGCAATGCGGTTTGATGATAAGCAAAGTGCTTAATATCAAACTCAAACGGATTTTGATGAGAAAACCAACCAACATCTTGTGGCTGACAAAGTGAAAGCTGCTTGCTGCTAACCCATAAATAAGCAGCACCAGGGCCACCACATAACCATTTTACACTCGAGCCCAACATAAAGTCGGCATCAAGCTTAGTTAAGTCGACCTCTAAAATGCCCGCAGACTGCGCAACATCTAGTAAGCTCAATGTGTTGTGTTGTTTCGCGATATTTATAATTTCATGAATAGGCGCTTGCTGACCCGTGTTTGAATAAACATGGCTAATAAAGACTAAATCAATATCATTTTTCGCTAAATATGACTGCCAAATCTGCGCATCGGTTAGGTCTTCATGCTTACCTATAAACACGATTTCAGCACTTTCCGGTAGGGCTTTTTGCATCGCAAAACCCATACTTGGAAAGTCACTTTCGGCCATCAATACTTTGCAATTTTCTTGTTGAAGTCGCGGGTGCGACATCAACAGCTTGGTTAAACCACTCGATAAGTTAACTTGTGGGCAAAATAACTCACTATGCGAGTTAAATAATTTAGCGAGACTACTCGTAAATGCCTCAACACCTTGCAACCACTGTTGCCATGGTTCTTTATTTTCATTTTGCCAAGCAGCAAAAAACTGCTGATGAAAATGCTGCTCAGCAGATTTTAAGGGTCGCCCCACAGAGTGGTTAAGCAAATAGCTGCCTTGTGGAATTACAAAATCGTCTTTACTCATTACTTAATCCACTGTTTTAACTTAGTTAAATCATCAAACCGAGTTCGAATATCGTCCCTTTTTGCTGCCGCACGACGATCACGTAACTGCTCTAGTGAGTTAAGTAACACATGCAAAGGCGGCCCACTGGCTGTGACTTTATCCATATGTTGTTGCTGCATTTGCTGTGAAGGCTGCGCGATGTATTTACTGACCAACTGATTATGGTGGCCAATGGCAGTATCACCATGCAGTTTACACACTTGAATGAACAGCTTTAAGTTAGTTTGTAACCATTCGCTATCGCGCTCAGCTTCTGCCGCTAAAAAGTCATCCATAATGCTTGTCATACGCATACTTTCACGCAGGATCTGCTGATCTTCAGGCATCATATACAAGAATTTATCCACCAGCATTTGCGAGTAGCTAGGTTCATTAGCAAAACAAAGACCAAGCAGTAAATCGATAACATTAATGCCCGCAAAATCACCAGCATTCGCGCCACGATATACCTCTTTACCTACTCGATACGGCTTGTAATACGGGCGTACACAATAGAAAAAGCGGTCTGTATCGAGCTTGTTGTATAACGTATTATTCGACTCAATCACATCAAGCAATGCTTGTTTTGCCACTGCGAGTAAATCTGCTGCGATAGGGTGTGATATCCCTAACGGCTGAATTTTTAATAAAGCATCTGCCGCGCGCTTATACGCTAAAATGCCCTTGGTATTGTAATCAATAAAGATTTTCTCATCTTCAAGATCTGTAAAGCGCTTATACAAACCATCAACCGCTTTATTGTGGGTGGTTAAATGTGCCGTTGCAAAACGTGGGGTTACGCCAATAGATGCACCAATGTGCATTGCCAACGCTGAAGCTTCAACAAGCGGTGAGCTTGTTTCACGAGAAGGCTCAGTGATCTCATGTCGACGGCATGCCGCCATATACAAGCCAACATTACCTAATAAGTCAAAGGCATTATCAAAGCCTTCATCTGTATTACCCTCTGCCAGTAAGGCACGAATATGCTCATTACCCTCTTGCTCTAATTGACGCTTAAGGTGCTCACCGACACCCTCTACATTCGCTTTATCGTCTTGTTGCCAATATAGTTTTTCTAATTCGCTGTTGATCTCAACAAAACGGGTGCGAAGCCAGCTATCAAATGCCTTAGTGTTCTCAGTCACAGGCTCACTCCAAAATAATTATATTGCGATAATGTTAACAGAGTTCAATGAGTGCTAATCGCCAAAATATAGACTAGAATCCATCTAGATTAGTGAAAATCACTCAAATAAAAATGAAATTAGATAAAAAAGACCAACAATTACTTAATGCTTTACAGGATAATGCGAGAACTTCTGTCTCAGAGCTGGCACACTCGGTTAGCCTGTCCGATACCCCTTGCCTACGCCGCATTAAAAAGCTCGAATCAGCAAATGTGATCAGTGGTTACCATGCTGCCATCAATCCTAAAGCAGTTGATTTAAATGTGTCTGTGTATGCCTTTGTTCGCTTAAACCAGAACTCTGTTACCGCTGCTGAGCAATTTGAACAGCAGGTTGAGAAGCTTGACCATGTACTTGAGTGTTCTGTTATTTCAGGCAGTTATGATTACCTGCTGAAGATCGTTGCCGCTGATTTAGAAAGCTATGAAAGCTTTGTGAAACATAAATTAGGTAGTATTGATTGTATTGCTAACATCGAATCGACAGTGGTCTTAAAACAAGCGTTCACTAAGCGTCATTTACCGCTCGCTTGACGCACCTTGCTTGCAAATAAAACATAACTCGATAAGCTAAAAATAGGCTTTAAAAGGATGCTTAAAATATGAAATTCATCAACTTAGTTGCTATCTCTTGGGCCATCAGTGGGCTATTTAGCAGCTCATTAATGGCACAGCAACAAACCTGCCTTGCTCAGCTTGAAGACCAAGAACTGATGATGAAAAGTAAGCGCGAAGGACTGTTTAGAGAGCCATTACCACGCACCCATAGCACCTTTAGCTATAATATCGAGCAAGCATTTAGTGACTATTTAACCGCTGCTTACCTGCAAATTAGTAGCGAAAACCCGCGCGCTAATTTGCCATGCCCTGTTTACACAGACACCTATCAGCAGCTTGTTGCACAAGGCGCTCGACCAGCTAACGCGACTGTTGCCGATTTAATAAGCCCATTTGAACTTAAACAGGCCAATAGCCGTAAAGCAGTGCTCTTGATCCACGGTTTAACCGACTCACCCTTTACCTATCACGACCTTGCACAAGTGTATTATCAACAAGGGTATACGGTACGCACAATTTTACTACCTGGGCATGGTACCGCTCCTGCAGCACTTAGAGACATCGATGCCGATGATTGGCAAAAGGCTAGCGTGTATGCCATTGAGCGCACATTAAAAGATTTTGATCAGGTGATATTAGGGGGCTACTCAACCGGTGCTGCACTGGTTATTGATTACTTAACTCAAGGCCCGGTCGATAATAAGATTACTGCTGCTATGTTGTTTTCACCCGCAAGCGAGCCACACAATAAAAACGGTTGGCTGGCGAAATGGGTTGATGCGATTCCATTTGTGAATTGGATTGATAAAGATGCGGACCTTGATTTTGCCAAGTATGAGTCGTTTCCATTTAGTGCAGCCTCAGCTAGTCACGAAGCAATGAGCCGTATTAGCCTTGATGAACTACGTCATCGCCAACTCCCTAATGTAGCGATATTTAGCACCTTTAGTGATGTTGACACCACAATAGATAACCAAGCGACCTTTAAAATTTTAACTAAGCTACACGACCCAAAAACACGCAAGAATAACCAGCTTGATCGGCTTGTATACTATGGTGATGACGATAATATTCCCGCCAGCTTTCCAGCTGATTACCAAATAATTCGTGATGACTGCGACACCGATGACTGTAAAAAAATCAAAGGAATGTCACATATTGGTATTGTTAATAAACCCAGCAACCCTTACTACGGTCGCACAGCATTGTATCGCAATTGCGGAAGCTACTTAGATGACGATAAGCTTTATACAGCCTGCAAATACCAAAAAGACGTTGTGATGGGTGAACGCACAGCCGAAAATTTACAAGCGCACAAACCCTTTGCACGACTCACGTTTAACCCTTATTTCGATAAGCTTGCTATGCATATCAACGGTTTCATCAAAGATATTGAATCGGCTAAACAATGAGTGAGTTTAGCCACCGCTGGTTTAATCAAATAAGCGAGATTGATGCCACTCTTTGGCAATCATTTTTTGATGATACGCCCTTTACTGATCACGCTTTTTTAGCGGCTTTAGAACAAACAGGATGTGTGAGTGAAGAGTCGGGCTGGCAACCTATGCACCTAGCAATTTACCAGCAAGAACAGGTCATTGCCTTACTACCCGGGTATCTAAAATACCACTCTTATGGTGAATATGTATTTGACTGGGCTTGGGCTGAAGCCTATCAACAACATGGCTTAGAGTATTATCCCAAATGGCTGTGTGGCGTACCATTCACACCTATTGCTGGGCAAAGAATTAGTATAAATCACAATAACCCCACTGAAGTCTATGCTTACACTCAGCATGTACTCACAGCAACAGCAGCGCAGTTAGGCTGGTCAGGTTGGCATATAAATTTTTGCCACCAGCAACAAGCGACTGCATTAACTAGCGATACCGTAATGCAACGTCATGGCGTGCAGTTTCAGTGGTTTAATGAAGGCTATAATTGCTTTGAGGATTTTTTAGCTTCACTCACCGCAAGAAAGCGTAAATCGCTCAAAAAAGAACGCGCTAAAATAACTGAACAGCAGATAGCCGTAGAATGGATCGAAGGTGCTGACATCAGCAAACAGCACATGCAGCAATTTAGTCATTTTTACCGCCAAACCTATTTAAAGCGCTCAGGCCACAATGGTTATTTGAATACCGCCTTTTTCGAGTTATTGCAGCAAAGCATGGCCGACAAACTGGTGCTAATGTTCGCTAAATATCAAGGAGAGGTGATTGCCGCCACTCTCAGTTTTAAAGATCAGAACTGTTTGTATGGTCGTTACTGGGGAACGAACTATGAGCTCGATAGTTTGCACTTTGAGCTTTGCTATTATCAAGGTATTGAATACTGCATTGCCAACAAACTTAAACAGTTCCATTCTGGCGCGCAAGGTGAGCATAAAATAAGTCGCGGTTTTAAACCCGTATCTACCTATTCACTGCATCATATTCAGCACGGTGATTTTGCAGCTGCCATTAGCGATTTTATTACTAGAGAACGCCAACATATGGCGCTCTATAAAGCCCATTGCGAAAGCTTACTGCCTTTTAAACAGCAATAATTGGTTATTCGCTGGCATTTGCACATCTTCAACCAAGGTTAAGCCAGCTTGCTCTGCAAGTTGGCAAATCGCTTCAAAATCACGAATCGCACTATTTGCATCTCGCTGTTTTAAAAAAGCATCGAATTCGGCATTACTAGCACTGGTAAACTTACCTTGGTACTTAAATGGTCCATAAATACACAGCTTACCTTTTGGCGCTAAGTGCTTTGCTACACCTTGGAAAAAGCGCTCCACCAGTGGCCAGCTAATAATGTGCATTGTGTTCGCGGTGAAAATGGCATTCACAGTTTCAACCGGCCAAGGATCATTAAGGTCGAGTGTCAGTGGCGCATGCAAGTTAGTTAATGCAGCTTCTTGATGCCATTGTAAAATCCCTGGGTGATTAACCTCGCGATCACTGCAATGCCACTGCAAATGTGCTAAATGCGTTGCAAAATGCACACTATGTTGCCCAGTACCTGAGCCGACTTCTAATACATCCGTCACATCAGAAAAGAACGCTTCTAATACGTTTAAAATAGGTAATTTGTTGTTTTCACAGGCTTGAGAGAAGGGTTTATCCATACAAATTAGTGCACCATGTTTGGTAATTAGTGCACAACAGTAAAGCAAAAATAAATAATAAAGTCGCGGTGAATTTATTAGTTAAAAATATAAACCCATTATTTTCAACAAGTTAAATTTATTAATCAATATTGGTACAGCTTATGCTATTTCTTAAGTGAATTAATCAATAGGAGCAATATTATGTATATCTCACCCTACACCGCTGTAGATGCAGCACTTGCAGCCAGCGAACGTGCTGAAAGCGAAAAAGCCGCCTTAACAAGTTGTGACGACAGAGCAACCGTGATCGATCTTCTTTCTCAATGTAACAAAGAAAATGTACAGGCGCCGAAAAAACATGAAACAGACCAGATTTTTATTCTCGGCTACAATTAATCACACACAGTTAATCCATTCAGTCTTAGCTTCATTTCATAAGACTTGCACTAAAACCGATTAACTCTAATGATAACAATTATCATTACAGTTAATCGGTTTTTCTATGCACTCTCACAATGCTATGCTCCATTATCAGCGGCAAATGAAATGTGTTTGCCAAAGACCTGGGCTACATGCCCCTGCACTTGTTGCGAACTATGTTGAAGCGGGTTTAAACATTGCACGCTATTACGAAAAGCATCACAACTTTATTTTGCAAGAGCTGTATCTAAGACGCACCTTTCATGAACTACTTGAAAAGATGTGTGATTCATTAGTGCATAATGCAATTCGTAAACAATGTTTGGCTCAGCTTTATAAACCGCAACTTGCGCTAAAGCGTTACTACAAAACTCATAACTGTATTGAAAAGTATTTCAGTTTGGAGCGAGAAGCGTGTCTTCTCAGCCAAGAATTTAACCCGATTTAGGAGTGTTTATGAGCCAATTTAGAACCGAATCAGATAGCATGGGTGAACTACAAGTCCCTGCCAATGCGTTGTATCAAGCTCAAACGCAACGCGCTATCAATAACTTCAAAATTAGTGGCTTAGCCATGCCTAAGCAATTTATCACCGCCCTCGCCTACATTAAGCAAGCTGCCGCGCAAAGTAATGCTGCTTTAGGCCATTTGAGTCAAGGTAAAGCTAAAGCTATTGAGCAAGCATGCCAAGAGGTCATCGACGGTAAACATTTTTCAGAGTTTCCTGTTGATGTATTTCAGACAGGCTCTGGCACTAGCTCAAATATGAATGCCAATGAAGTCATTGCAACGCTGGCGAGCCAATTTGCAGGGGAAACCATTCACCCCAACGATGATGTGAACATGGGACAAAGCTCAAATGATGTGATCCCCACTGCGATTGCTGTAAGTAGCGCTATTAACATCATTTATGAGCTGTTTCCTAAACTCGATAAACTCAGTCAAAGCCTACAAAGCAAACAAGCCGAAGTGGGCCATATTGTGAAAACCGGTCGCACACATTTAATGGATGCAATGCCTGTGAGTTTTTCACAAACACTGGCTGCATGGCAGTTACAAGTGGATCATGCAATGGCAGGCATTCGCCAAGCTCTTGAGCGAGTTTGTGAACTTGCACAAGGTGGCACAGCAGTTGGTACCGGCATAAATGCCGATCCAGCATTTGCCGGTGAGTTTTGCCAACACTTGAGTGAGAATGTAGGTATTCGCTTTAGCCCAAGCAAAAACTTCTTTTATAACATAGGCTCACAAGACGCCATTGTTGCGCTCTCAGGCCAGCTAAAGGTACTTGCTGTAGCACAAATGAAAATAGCCAATGACTTGCGCTGGATGAACTCTGGCCCACTTGCAGGTCTTGGTGAAATTGAACTTGAAGCTCTACAGCCAGGTTCATCAATTATGCCGGGTAAAGTAAACCCTGTGATCCCTGAAGCGGCGGCTATGGTCAGCGCACAAGTAATTGGCAATGACGCGACCATTACAGTGGCTGGTCAAGCCGGTAACTTTGAGCTCAATGTAATGCTACCTGTGATTGCCCTAAACATTTTGCAAAGTATCGAACTTTTAGCAAATAGCAGTGAAGCACTGGCAGATAAAGCGATTGCCAGCTTTAAAGTAAACCAAAGCAATGTTGATAAAGCGCTCGCTAAAAACCCAATTCTGGTTACTGCACTTAATCCGGTGATCGGCTATAGCAAAGCCGCAAAAATTGCCAAATTAGCTTATCAAGAAGGTCGCCCTATTATTGATGTTGCTGCTGAGCATACGGATATTTCGCGCGAAGAACTGAGCGAGTTACTGAACCCAGCCAAACTAACCCAAGGTGGTTTGTAATACCTATTTATTGCAGATAGCTGTAAAACTTTTATCTTATTGTAGCTCTGTGAATACAGAGCTACTTACTGAAAGCTAACGTTTTTATTGCTCCACTTTGAGCAATGTGTATGATAGTGAGTACTTATTCAACGATTTTTAGGTATGTTATGCGCTATCCACTATTGGCAATTTTATTTCCTGTGTTATTAACTGCGTGCTCGGACGCTGCAACTAATGAGCAAGCCGAATCAACGGCAACCAGCAATAAACTTGTCGAGGCACCAAAAGCCGTTGAAATAAAAAACGCTGAGGAAGTGACCAAAGCAGCCCCAGATAAAGCCACTATTAGCTCTGCCCATGAGCAACTTAAACAATTAATCGATGATCCAAGCTGTGACAACAGCACCCAATGTAAAGTATTACCTGTTGGTAGTCGTGCTTGTGGCGGCCCAAGTAGCTTTATTGTTTATTCAACCAAAACAGCTGACACTGCTGAGGTTGAAAAGCTTGCAAAAGATATCACCGCCCTTGAAAAGCAATTTAACGCAGCAAACGACATGATGAGTATTTGTCAGCATCTAACCGCACCAGGTGCGCAGTGTTCTGAGAATACTTGTGTTAGAATCGAAGGCTCAGCGGCAAGTGTATACTAAGGAATAAGCAATAATGGTTCGTTCATCGACTTTCAAGAAACTTTTCATCACCACAACTGTGTTAGCAAGCATTGCTTTAAGCGGTTGCGAAACAACAACGTCGGGTAGTTCTGCGCGCGTTGATTTAGGTGATTTAAACGATCAGCTGAACGATATCGTTAGCAATAATAGCTGTACCGCGAGCTTTCAATGTAAAGTGTTAGAAGTTGGTGAGCGGGCATGTGGTGGGCCAAGTCGCTATGTGGTTTATTCAACGTTAAACAATACACAAGAGCAAGCAGAGCAACTTGCAGAGCGAATTACAGCGGCTGAGAAGTCATCTGATCAAGCATTAACTGTTAACGATTGCTCACCAGTTCTGCCTATACAATCGCTGTGTATTTCACAGCAGTGCCAAGCAATCGAGATTAAGTAAATAATGCAATAAGGCCGGATACTATCACCACGCTGATGATACAAATCCCGGCCTTATATATGTACTTAACCTGCATTGTATTATGCACCCAGTAAGCATAAATGTAGCGAACAAAGTAACTTGCTGCAGTGCCAAATAATGCAAAAATAACTAAATACGCAAGTAAAATAATATCCACAGTCATGCCACTTCTTTAAAACATCTAGCCTCAGTGTAAGGGCTTAAAGAAGTAAAGGCAAAACCTTAGCTTTTTTTACTGTGTTCAATGAGTAATTCAGCCACGCGCTGCTTCACAGCACGCTTATCATCGGCTGCAACACCAAAGCGCTCAGCCAATAAAGCAATCTCTTCATCATTTAAGTTAAACGATAAACGCTGTCTGGTTTTTTTCGACTTAACGTCGAGCTCCAAAATCTTACGGATCATATCTGATGGCGTAAGCTCTTGGTCAATGGCTTGCTTCTTAATTGATTTTTGCACTTCAGAGCTTAAATCAAACGCCATTTGCGTGGCTCTAACGGCTTGCTCCTGACGCTGCCATTTGGCTTTTGCATCACTCACTTGGCATCCCCAGGAAATAAGTCAACAATATCGCTAATTGGTCTGGTTAACGTCAGTGATACCTCTGTTTCACCGCCTTCCCAAATCTCAATATTTAAACTATGCGATTCATCATCTGAGCTTAAACAGATCATTTCACACGGCTCACCACCTTCGTCTTCATAACGAGGTAAAGGTTTATTGCGGTAGTCCTTATTATGGAAATAACACACATAAGGTGCTTCTGATTGTTTGTAGCTCGATGCTAAAAAGTGACTAAAACGCTCCGGACTATTTTGCACGTTAATTGCCGTTAATTCGTCTTCATCAAAAATACGAGCGAACTCATCAAGGGTAAAAATCTCATCAACATCGTCGCGTTGAATTTTGATCGCAAAGTTTGCCCATTGCTCACCGTCATCTGATTCAATTTGCAAAAACACCACTTGGCCAGATTCACTCTCGAGTACCAACTCATACTCTGCACTACGTTGGTACTGATACGTTTGCACATCAATAACACGCAGTGTTTGTCCTTTTAACCAGCTTGGGTAAGCGAACGAATCAATCACCGTCAGCATATCACCAACAAGTAATTGGCTTGGATCAGTAAGCTGACGCTCTGGGGCTTTTTTAGATTTGAAAAAGTTAAACATAGGCTGACTCCTTGTTGAAGCAAAAAAGGTAACCCAGTGCGTGAGTTACCTTTTGTCTTTCCGTTAACTGATTAGCTATTTTGTTTTGCTTTAATACGCGCCAGAATATCCGCGCTTTTCGGATTGGTATCACCAATACCCGCTTCAGCCATTTTCGCTTTTAAATCATCGCCATTAGTATCAGCTTCTAATTGCTTAGCCGCACCTAACTGGTCTTGGCGGTCTTGCTGACGCTGCTTAATACGCTCAAGAGACTCACGTGCTGATGTCATTGATGAGCTGTTAGTATTTAGCGTGCTATTAACAGCCATTGTTGCTTGCTGAACACTCTCTGTCGTTTTAACCATCGTTAATTGACGTTGGTTTTCTTTAATCGACTTTTCAGCATCTTTAACTTGCTGCTTTAGTTGCACAATGTGGTTACTAAAACCAGCTAACACTTCTTCGTGCTCTGCTTTCTCAGCTTCAAAATCACCGATTTTTTCTGCGATTTCTAATGCTAGCGCTTCATTGCCTTTTTCAAGTGCTTGACCTGCATACGCTTCATGTTCTGCAATTGATGCATCTAGTGCGCTAATTTTACGCTTCGTTTGCATCTCTTTTGCCATTACTTCGGTAAGGCTTTTTTTAGCGCGTTGTAGGGCATTTTGTGCATCAGCAATTTCTTGTTCAAAGATACGGATACCGTTTGCATCAACAATTGCTTGTCCTGCTTCACGAGCGCCACCACGTACAGCTGTAAATAGTTTCTTTAAAATACTCATAATCTTAACTCCAGAAATTGCTAATTAATCGTTTAAATAAATGGTCACGGCTTCAAGTGCATCAATCGCATTGTCTGCCAGTGTTACCAACTCATGGGTAATATCATCAAACGATGAATTAACCGATAACGCGCCAAAAATAGCGTATTTATCATCAATTTTTGCAAATGCACTTAATGGAATTGGTACATTTAAACGTAGTAACGTTTCGTTTAACTCATTACGCATATCTGCTTGTACTTCGTTTTCAGCAAACAGGTAGCTTATACACAGTAGTTGCTCTTCTGTTTGGGTAACAAAGATAGGTAACTCATCATTCCCATCGACGATAACTTGTAACACATCTTGCTCACCTTCGTTGGCAATCAAGAAAGACTCAAAGCTCACACCTTCTGTTTCAAAAGAAGCCAGTTTGATTGATAGTTCATTTAATTCCATGTCTCACCTTTTTACGTTTTGACATATTATGTCTGAGTTAAGATTTGCATAGCCGACATATTATGTCAACTATAAAATATCAATTTTTGTACAATTCGGTTTCAACTTGCCACGCTTGGCGGTAATAATCATATAAGGTTCCTGAACCTAATCTATTGACTTCAATCGTGTTTACTTGTTCAAAAAAATGATTCGGAAACACAAAAGAAGCCAATAAATATTCTTTGCTTACCCAACGAGATGGCACCGGTAATTCATTCGTTTCACGAATTCGCTGACTTGCTGATTTGCCAGCGGTGGTCGCGATAGTCCAACCCCATTGACCAAACGAAGGAATATTCTGTTGGTATTGCTCAACATAACCAAAGCCAGCTGCTTTCATTGTTTTAGCAATACTCAAAAATGCTTTCTTCGCATGATAAGGGGATGTTGATTGCACGGCCACAGCTCCATCAGGTGCCAACAACTGACGCACATGATTATAAAAATAATCACTGTACATCTTATTAAGATCAGGGTGATTAGGGTCTGGTAGGTCAATTAAAATAGTGTCAAAGCGCTCGCCTTTAGCAAGCATAGCTTCGACCTCTAAAAAGGCATCTGCAATGCGAATATCAGCGCGGGGATCGCTCATAGAGTGCTTATTTAGCGCTGTTAAACGTGTTCTGATTTCCTCTGGCGCATCATAGTCGCCGACATCATTACCAAATAAGTTTAACAACTGACCATCTAAGTCAACTAAGGTGACATGCTCTACTGGCCACTTCAAAACATCACGCAATGCAAGCCCATCACCACCCCCGATGATCAACACGCGGTCGTGGCGATTTGAAGCCAACATAGCAGGATAGACAAGCATAGAATGATAAATTTGCTCATCCACACTTGAGAATTGTAAACGGCCATTGAGGTAAAGATCGGTAATTGCATTGGGCTGATTGCGGCTCAAACGCTCAGTTAAAACTAGGTGCTGATACTTAGTTGCTTGCGAGTAGATAACTTTATCTTTGTATAAAACATTGCTTAGGTTTTTCATCCAACTGGTGCCAAGCACAAGCACAAACGCAAAAAACACCAACAACAGCACATGGCAAACTAGCAGTAGCTTAGCGAAGCGAACATGTTGATGATAGCGCCATAAAAACACGAGACCAGCAATAATATTAAACAACGCCGTCCAAGCTGCTGCTTGCATAATTGGCATCGCAAGCATAATGCTCACCCAAATCGCAGCACCGACACCGGCACCGATATAATCCGCCCCGTAAATAGTTCCCGCATTATTTTCTAAAAAGCGGCCATAAACTTGCTGGCGAATACGCGCAATTAGCGGGATCTCCATACCGATCAATAGCCCGAGTAACAGACCAAACACATAGGGTAAGAAACGTGACCACTCTTGTAGCTTTTCAAATACATAGCCATTAAGTACGGTATCTGCAGGCAAGTTAAAAATTTCGGAGAAGATATGCGGCAATGAATAACTGACAGCGATAACACTCGCTATCGCTAAAATACAGCCCATGCCGACCAAGGCAATAATACTCTCTAGCCACGCGAAAGCAGTAAATGCATCTTTAAACCAACGTGCTAAAAATGCACCGATACCCATAGCGACAATCATGGTGCCGATCATGGCATAAATGGCACTCTCGACCGAGCCTAAGACACGACCAGCATAATGAGATAGAAGGTATTCATAAATAAGGCCGCACCCAGCGAGTACGGCCATAACAGTTATTAATAGGAAATCATGCCCAAGTAGATTGGCTCTACTTGGGGCGCTTGTTGTAGTAGACACTTAATTAGGCACCTAACAAGGTTGCCATGGTCGAACCAATCGCAAATGAGATTGCTGCAGAGATAGCTGCTACACCCACGTTCTTCTGGCGGTTCACTTCATCTGAAATATCACAACCAGATAGGATGATTTTGATAGTCACTAAGTGTAGTAAAATGAAAGCAACTAAACTCACTGCTGCACTTAATGCCCAGTAACCTAAACTAGCAACAATGTTGTCAGCCGCATAAGGAGCAATACCTGATGCAGCCGTTAATGCCAATGCACTACCCACTAAAAAGCCAGCATAACGAATACCTACTGCTAAGTTACCGTCAATAACCGCTTGCTGTAAGCAATCACCACTGCGATTAGTACGCTTGAATAACTGCACTCGATATTGACTGATCAGTAGCATCGCAATGCTGCCAATGGCAAAAGCTGCGATCACAATTGGAACACCATGCCAGCCTTCGGTCGCAACCCAAAATAAAGCAGAGCGAATGACAATCGCTACACTCACAACATGGCCAAAATCAATGAGTGCAGCAGTAGCATTACCTTTTACGATTTCGTCATGCAGGCTCACTTTACGAAGCGCTACCTTGTCTTGGAAGAAGTGACCTAGCTTGATAAGCACAATCGCCATCACACCATAACCTAGCATTTGTAATGCTTCTTGTTGTAAAGTCAGTGCAAATGCGCCGCTGCTCACGCCACTAAGAACAATAGCAAGTGCCACAAGCCCAGCCGCAAAACTAATACCAAAAGCAAAATTGTCACGCTCAGTTATTTCATCATTAGCGTGTAAGTTAGATACCCAGCCTTTGATAAATTTTAGGCTGACAAATAAAGCGATAATGATTGCAAAGTCGATTGCTAAAGCTTGCAACGACCAAGTGGTTATTCCATTAAATTCATACATGTGTTGTAACTCCGGTGGTTATTCTTTTCACTACTTACCGCGGCTAATGCCACGTGATGTTCTGCTCGAGCTGTTACGTAATGACCCAGAGCTTTTACTGTAACTACTGCTAGAAGCATAGCTACTACGTGTGCGTGGCGGCGTATAGCTGCTACGGCTTAATCCAGATGCGCCACTACGCTTCTTGGCATACGGACTAGTGAATTGTTTACCTTGGCGTTGATAAGACTGACGAGTACGTGTCTCTACCGTTTGTTGTGCTTTAATCTGTTTTGGGCTCGAATAACGGTAACGGCCATAGTCATTGTAATAGCTGTACTTTCTGTGACGGCTCCAGCGACCATACTCAACTCGGTCGAATACATCGCCCAACATGCGATACATCCCGTACCATACCCAAAAGCTGGTACCGCTGCTATTTGTTTGCCATTGCCCATAGTTAGGGTTGCCAACTAACTGGTTACCAACACTTTCGCCTTCAGCAGCTTCACTAATTGCGCCAACGCGCGCCAATGACCCCTGCGACATATCAGCAAGCATATTGATAGGATCGGTAAGCGCATCTTGAAATAAAGATGGCTTGGCAGCATCACGAATAAGATCAAGTTGATGAAGAGTATCTTCATATGGTGGTATTAGATAAGTAGACTTAACATCAGCTAAGCGTTGTGTAAGACCTGAATAAATAGCCCCTTCACGAGTCGCATCAAGACTAATTACACGAGCGATCTCAGAAAGTTGTGGTTGCTGCTCAGCAAGCACCTTGCCGTATTGTTTAAGTATCGTCGCATTACGCAAAGAGCCATTATCAAGCGCTGTACCGAGTTGATTTAATTCAACTTCAGCTTTTTCTATGGATTGTTGTATTGTTTGTTTCAGCTGCTCTTCTTTCGACTCACAGCCCATAAGCAAGCTTACCAAACAAAACAGGCTAATAAGTTTCCAAGCTTTTATTTGAGACATTCATGTCACCTGATTGTGGTTTAAAAACGCAAATAGTTTTACATAGCTCAGGTACTAAACCAAGATTAAAATTGCAACAAAGGGTAAATTGGGTCGTGAATTGCTAGTTAGCAAGGGGAAAGTTTAAAGGGCTGGCGTAGGTTGGGTAGAGCGAAGCTAAACCAAACACATCACAGAGCTATCAGCTTTCAGCCGTCAGCGATCAGCCGATAGGTGGAGGTTCTAGGCTCTAGGCAAAGTGTACTTGTAGGAATGGCTTTAGCCATGAATGTGTTTGTAAAGGTCTGAATTCGGCACTGAAGTGCCTCCTACGGGGTTTGTTGCTGAGGGTGACTCTGCACTAAACAACCCCACAGTTCAACTGACGGCTGATAGCTGATAGCTGAAAGCTCCAGACGCAAAAAAGCCCGACTCTTTCGAATCGGGCTTTCTCTTATTTGGAGCCTGGCGATGACCTACTTTCACATAGCAGCTGCTACACTATCATCGGCGCTGTTTCGTTTCACTACTGAGTTCGGCATGGGGTCAGGTGGGTCCAAAACGCTATTGTCACCAAGCAAATTTGGTTTAATTCGCTCATCTGAGCAAATTAATAAATCTGGAATTCTGATATCAAGTAAATGTCTACTTTAGTGTCTTAACTTCTGTCTGTTACGCTGTCATAAAACGCGTTTGGCGTTGTATGGTTAAGCCTCACGGGTAATTAGTACAGGTTAGCTTAATGGCTCGCACCACTTCCACATCCTGCCTATCAACGTTGTAGTCTTCCACGGCCCTTCAGAGACTTTAAAAGTCTAGTGAGAACTCATCTCGAGGCCTGCTTCGCGCTTAGATGCTTTCAGCGCTTATCAGTTCCGAACGTAGCTACCGGGCAGTGCCATTGGCATGACAACCCGAACACCAGCGGTTCGTTCACTCCGGTCCTCTCGTACTAGGAGCAACCCCTCTCAATTCTCAAA
>NZ_JAKEVM010000093.1 GCF_022398475.1 Pseudoalteromonas shioyasakiensis
ACCTAAAATCGGTTATATATTTTATTCCTAAAAAACAACATTTAAATGAAAAAATATTCTTGACCAACTTAAATAACACCTGTTTAATATATGGGCAACATAATTTTAAAGTTCATAAGTCTCAATTGGGTAAGTAGTCCAGCAAAGCATATAAATATAAGGACGGGAAACAATGAAACAACATGCATCCACACTCGCAATGAGCTATATAGCAAAAGCGACTAGCAATGCACTTCGCGCAAAGAAAACAGCCTTTACAGGTGTTGTTATGGCCGCTGCGCTAGCCAGCGCGCCAGCCTTTGCAAATCTAACCGGGGGGATCAAAGGTAAGGTATCATCACCAGAAGCACAGCAGTCACTGGCAGGGGTCACTGTTACAGCAAAAAGTAATGTGATGCCAAAACCACGTACCGTTGTTACGCGAGAAGACGGCAGCTACGACTTACCACAATTAAAACCAGGTACTTATGAACTGACTTTCACCGATAAAAACGGTGTAACTCAAACCATGACTGTGGATGTTTTACTTGAACAAACTTCGAGCCTAAACGTCACTATGGGTGGTGCTAACGAAAACGTTGAAGTCATCACGGTTACCGGCAGTAAATTATTCCGCCAAGGTAAGTCTGCACTGACTAACTCACTTGGTGAAGAAGCAATCAATAGCGTGCCAGTTGGACAAGATTACCGTGACCTATTAAAACTAGTACCGGGTGTTGAACTATCTGAAAACTCAACTCTTGGTCCGTCTGCGGGTGGTTCAGGGGTTGATAACTCGTATGGTTTTGATGGTGTTGATGTATCTCTACCTATGTTTGGTAACTTAGCATCAGAGCCATCAACTCATGACGTTGCTTACGTAACTATGGACCGCGGTGGTGCAAAAGCCGTTGGTTTTAACCGCTCAGGCGGCTTCTCAATCAATACGGTATCAAAATCAGGTACTGACGAATTCCACGGTAATGTTGAATACAAGGTTCAACCTAAAAGTTTAGTGGCAACACCAACAGGTCAAGAAAGCTATGAGCTAGATAAAAGCTGGTTAACAGCAAGTTTAGGCGGCCCGCTTATTGAAGATACCTTGTATTTTTATACTTCTTATTATCGCCCAGAAGAAGAGCGTACCAATAAAGATACTGCCTATGGTGCTGTAAAAGACTATAAGAGTGTTCGTGATGAGTACTTTGGTAAATTAACTTGGGCGCCTACTGACGATATTTTAATTAATATTTCACAACGTACTTCAGAGAAAACAGTTGAAGGCCGTTCTGTTGGTGCTTACGAGGCTGATAGTGTTTCTGTAGGTGATACAGCTGATCAAGATATCTTTACTTTAGATGGTTCGTGGCTCTTAGGTGATGCAACAACTCTTTCATTTCAATACAGTAAGTTAGAGCTAGAAACCGCAGGTAGGCCAGATACTGAATTATCAGTAATGCCTTCATTAACGAGCCAGCTTGACTTAAGTAACCTAACTGAAATGGGTTATTTCAGTGTACCTAGCTTATTAGATGCTGATGATAACTACACAGCAGAGCAGATTGCGGCATATAATGCAGGAGCAGCACCACTAATTGCACAATACGGTTATACCGAAGATGGTGAAATGCGAGGCGGCGGTGGTGTTGGCGCTTACTCTCGATACGATAATATCGACTTTTACCGTGATAGCTTTGAATTAAACCTAGAGCATGAATTTAGCTGGGGCGATACTTACCACACGTTACATGTCGGCGGTGAGTGGAAAGAAGGTAAAGAAGTACTGTCTCGCCTTTCAAACGGTTGGGGAACTATCTCTTACATTGGCGGCCTCGATGAAAGCTTAGAAGAAGGCAGCTCTGCGCCGGTTATTTACCGTGCTCGCGTACAACAAATGAGCTTAGTAGCAGGTGGAGAGGCGGTTTCTGCTATTAATTCAGAAATGGAAACACTGAACTTTGAAATCAACGATACCATTGAAGTAGGTGATTGGACATACAATGTGGGTGTACTCGTAAGCCGCGATACTTGGTATGGTCAAGGTCTTAAATCGGCATCTGGCACGCTCTCTGGTTATGAATTAGCACCAGGCGAAAAATACAAAATGTACCAAACAGATTGGTCAGATATGATCCAACCGCGTTTAGGTGTGAATTGGAATTATGCAGATCAAGACTCAGTATTTGCAAACTTCTCAATGTATAACCCTGAAGCAAGCTCATTAGCGCGAGCTGCATCTTGGGACCGTAATACCCGTGCCGAAATCGAAGTTGAATTTGATGAAGCGGGTAACGTAATTTACGCAGAGCCACGTCAAGGCTCATCAGGTAAAGTATTTGCTGATGATTTAACACCTCGTCAAATCAAAGAGTTTACACTTGGTACCACTAAATATGTGGGTTCTGATTTAGTATTACGTGCTCATGTTCGTCACCGTAAGGCATCGCATTTCTGGGAAGATATGCCAAACAATGCACGCTTAACTGACTACTCTGGCGTCGATGCTGATGGCGTACCACAACATATTGCAGATAAAGGTTTATATGTAGATAACCTAGATGAAATCCGTGATGAAATTGGTGGTTCATCTTATGTTATTGCCGAAGTAGATGGTGGTGAGACTAAATATTGGGAAGCCAGCATCGAAGCTGAATACCTAGGTGAAAACAGCTACATCAATGCTTCTTATGTTTGGAGTCATTACTACGGTAACTTCGACCAAGATAACACTACAGCAACAACAGATGCTAATACCTTCATTGGTTCATCGAACTATGGTGATGGCCGCGGCCGTTACCCTTGGGATTACAAATACGGCACACTATCAGGTGATAAACCGCATAAAGTAAAAGTGTATGGTTACTACACTGTGCCATGGGATGCGAACATCGGTGCATACTTTGTCTTCCAGTCGGGTAAACCTTGGGAAGCATGGGATGGTTCGATCTACGGTTACTCAAGTGGTACAACGCGTTACAGCGAGCCTGCAGGTAGTCGCCGTAGCCCAAGCCACTGGCAACTTGACTTAAACTACACCCAAGACTTTAAATTCTCAGGTGACATGGAACTACAATTCCGTGCTGATATCTTCAACGTATTTGACCGTCAAACAGGTTACAACAATAACCCTTATGTCTCGTCAGAAACCTTTGGTGAATATCGTAACTACTACAGCCCACGTCGCGTGCAGCTGTCGTTTAACTTCAAGTTCTAAGTTTATCAATCCTGTTGGGGGCCGCTATAGCGGCCCTTTTTTATGCCTTAAAAACAGTAAAAACTTAAATTGTACAAAATGCTTTTGCGGCATACATATTACTCGCTTCTTTCATAAAGTAGTCGAGTTGCACAGTTCGAATAATCGCTCTCGATTCGCTGTTACTTTCCCTTGCCTGCCAGTGCCAAGTTTTAAGCAACTCTCGCGACACATCGACAAATAGCCCTTCAGGGAAGCTCTCTACAAAACGGATATCGGTGGTATTACCTTGTTTATCAATAGTAATAATAAAGCGCGCACAGCCCGTCTGCTTAGATATTAAAGCTGCTTTAGGGTAACTGGGCTTTGTTGCATGTTTAAGTGTCCACAGCTGTTCTGCTGCGTTTTTATCATCACGAAGATCGAGTACATCGGTTGAGTTAGTTGTTGTAGTGTTTGGGAGTTGTGAGCAGCCAGCAAGTAATGTAAATGCAGCAATTAAATGAACTTTCATGCTATATCCTTGTAAATCAAGTTCATGAATATAACATAGCTTTTTATAGGCATAAAAAAACGAGGCAAGCGCCTCGTTCTTATTTATCTAGTTATCTAGTTATTATTGATACAGCAAATATGGGGAGCGCTTTCGCTTAAAAGCACTTAAGTCGGCTTGCCAGCTTTGCTTTATTTGCTGCTCAGTTTGGCCTGCTTCAATGGCTAAACGCAATTTATCAGTCCCTGCAAGTTTATCCATAAAATCAGCACGTTCAAAAAAAGTTTGCTCATTCGCAGTTAGCTTTTGATAAGCCGAAATAAACAAGCTTAAATCTAGGCCGTGAATATCAGCATCTCGTAAGTCTTGACCAAATACTTCGACCCCTTTGAATTTAGGGTGCATTGAAGCGCCTTTAATCGCCCTTGGCGTAAAGCTAAATTCGCCGAGTTTAACTGGCGAGTAACCAACAACTTGAAACGGAAAATCAGTGCCCCGGCCAATAGTCACAGGCGTAGCTTCAAAGAAACACAATGACGGATACAGCGCAATTGATTGGGCATTTGGTAAGTTAGGACTTGGCTTTATTGGTAGCTCATAAGCCATAGTGCGGTCATAATTCTCAACAGGCACTACACTCAGCTTAAGCTTATCAGCGTCATTTATCCAACCTTCGCCTTTGATCATCTGAGCAAGCTCAGCCACTGTCATACCGTGTAAAACAGGAATTTCGTGCATGCCAACAAATGAGCGAAATTGCGGATCAAGGATAGGTCCATCTACATAGGCTATATTCGGGTTAGGTCTATCGAGTACTACAACATGTTTACCATTTTCAGCGGCGGCTTCCATCACATAGTGCATTGAACTGATATAAGTGTAAAAACGCACACCAACATCTTGAATATCAAAAATAATGACATCTAGATCTGCAAGCATCTCAGGGCTTGGCTTTTTATTACTGCCATATATCGACACAACATCGATACCTGTCTTAGCATCTACTGTGCTTTTAACGTGAGCACCGGCGTCATGGTCGCCGCGAAAGCCATGCTCTGGGGCAAATATTTTGCTAACGACAACGCCTTTATCAAGTAATGCATCAACCAAATGTTGACCATTCACCACTGACGTTTGATTAACTACCAAACCAACACTTTTCCCTGTTAATGCAGGTACATAAGCTTGAAAATTGGCCGCGCCCACCTGTAAAGGCTGTGCATTTTTAGGCGCTTGTGTAGGTGTTTCTTGGCAACCTAAAAGCGCAAAACAACTAAGAACTAAAACAGCTAAAAAACGCATTATTCTTCAACCGCCTTACGTAAAAAACCACCCGCTTTTGACAATAACTGCTTTGCTTCAGGGGCTGGTTTTCCAGTTAACACAATTAAAATTGCTAGTTTGGCACTTTGCTCAGCTTGCTTTAATGCATCCACAGCTTGCTGCTGAGAACACTCTGTTGCTTGCATCACAATACGAATAGCACGAGCGTGCAGTTTTTCGTTACTGGCATTCACATCAACCATCAGGTTTTTATACACCTTGCCTGTGCGGATCATGCTAGCTGTGCTTAGCATATTCAACACCAGCTTCTGTGCCGTGCCCGATTTCATACGTGTAGAGCCAGTTACAGCTTCTGCACCCACCACGGGGCAAATGCCGATTTGTGGTAAACGCATCACCGCTGAATCAGGATTGCAAGTGACACCCACAGTGACACAACCAAGTGATTTAGCGTATTCAATTGCCGAGCAAACATAAGGAGTTCGACCGCTGGCGGCAATGCCAACCACGACATCTTTACTGGTTAAATTAGCATTTTTTAAGTCTTCAATAGCAAACGTGGTGCTATCTTCAGCGCCTTCTACGGCTTTTTTAACCGCGGTGTCACCACCAGCAATAATACCGAGCACTTGCTGATCGCTTACGCTATAAGTAGGTGCACATTCAACCGCATCCAAAATACCCAAACGACCACTGGTGCCAGCACCAATGTATATTAACCTGCCACCTTGTTGAAATGCTTCTACCACATGATCGACAGCTTCACTAATTTGTGGGATCACAAGTTTCACGGCACCCGCTACTTTGTGATCTTCATTATTGATTTTAGTGAGGATCTCAGTGGAGCTGAGCAGATCGATATCCAAAGTGTCAGGGTTTTGTCCTTCAGAGACAATACCGTTTAACTCTTCGAGTAACTCACGTTGTTGCTTAAAGACGTGCTCAGGGCTCATTGGGTTGTCCTTTTTCAATAATGTCATGGTAATGCTTTACCGCTAAAATGGCGGCACCAGTTAATGAATCTCCCTTACAAGGAGATAATTCGTTTTGTAAGGCAAGTGGCAATAACGGTTGGCTAACTTTCGCCAAACCACCAATTAAAATCACCGGTAACGGCGAGTTACCTCGGCTTTTATTTATTAACCTAACCACCGATTGGGTGTGCTCTGTTAATACCGCTTTTGCCGCCTCACAGTCGTTTTGTAAGCTAAACACCAACGGGCTAAATGCTGCATAATCCGCGGGTTTTGCTTGTTTAAGCCAACGACTAATTGTTTGACGAGTGCATCCTAGCTGCTCACTCAAACGAATCGTTAATCGGCTTTTTGGTAAATCGTAAATATCTATATCGTTTAATAATTGCTGCACAGCCATCAGGCCGATACGCGCACCACCGCCAAAATCATCAACGGTAAAACCCCAGCCACTCACCAGCTTAGTTTGCTTTTGAGCGTTTAATCTTGCGCCGACGGCACCGGTGCCAAGTGCAATAACCACACATGGTTCACCAAGATTAGCACCATATAATGACGTAATTGCATCACTGGTAATTTGCAAACTGGCAAATTCTATTTCGTAAACCAGCTTGAGCATCACTGTTAATTGTTCAGCAAGGCTCTGCGATGAGCCACCAGCAACCCCCATAACGGTGACGATTTCACTAGGCTCAGCGCCACTTTGCTGGCATACATCACGGGTCACTTTAACAATGTTTTCTAACGCTAAATCAAGATCATTCGAAATTGATGCCGAACCCGCCTGGGCACGAAAAGTCGCGCCACTTGCCTGCTCTTTTAGCTCTGCTAACACTTTGGTGCCGCCACCATCGATGGCTAAAACATAGCGTACAGCCATTTACGCACTCTTCTCGTGCGCCGCTTTACCAAGGCAACACACCAGTGTTGCGAGCAATGTACCTATGCATAGCTGCCAAGTAAATCCTAAGTAAAAGCGCATTGATTCGGGTAGTAACCAGTCAATCATGTACGGCTGCATTAATAAGGTCACCACAAAGCCCGCTATTAGTGCTGCTAACACTGAGCCTTCACTGCCTCGTTTGGTGAACAAGGTAGTAAAATACACACCTAACAAACCGCTGTACGAAAATACCATTACACTTAGCGCAAATTTTAATAATGGCATATCACTGTATTGCTGCCAGAAATAACAAAGAATAGCCATCAGCGCTAAGGCAAGGCTCACTAGTGCCATACCCACACGACCCGCTTTTACAAAGTGATGATCGCTTACTTGCTTGTTATGTTTTTCTAAATACGGGCGATAGATATCTTGTACGATGACTGAAGACATCGAACTAAGCCCAGAGTTCAAAGTAGAAATAGCAGCTGCAATAATACCCACGCTGACTAAACCTTTAACCCCGGCTGGTACTTCGTTTAATACGTAGTACATAAAGATAGTGATTTTTTCGCCGTTAAATTCTTGTACGACCGTTTGCCCAGCTTCGTTATTCATTAGTGCAGGTTGCTGATAAACAATATAAAGCAGCAAACCAATAAAGATAAAAATAGCCATAACCGGGATCACCATCACCACCGATAGTAATAACGCTTTACTGCCTTCTTTTGGACTTTTACAGGTTAATAAACGCTGCGTCATATCTTGGTCTAAACCAAATGCGGCGATGTTTAATAGCACAAACCCCGTTAACACAGAGGCCATGTTAAATACCCCTGACGGGCCAAAGTCTAAATCAAATTTAAACAGCGCAAGTTTTGAATCTGCACCAGGACTTGGTTCATTCAGCGTTGCAATAATGGTTGAAAAGTCAGCCGGAATAACATTCAACAAGCACCAAATAACCGCAATAGCCGCACTGACATAAACGATACTTTGCAGTACATCAGAATAAATAACGCTGCGAATGCCACCCAAAAAGGTATAAAGCAGACCCGCCAGCGCCAGCACTAAAGTCGCGATAACCACACTATCGGCATCGATATTGCCATATAGAATCATCGCCACCGCAATAGCGGCCATGTATAAACGAGCACCACTGGCAAACACACGGCCAAATAAATACATCATGCCACTACGGCGCTTGGCCTTTGGCCCGATACGTTTTTCAAGCAGTTCATATACAGTGAACACTTTTTGCTGGTAGAACTTTGGAATTAAAAACGCCGACACCACAAATGCCGCAATAAACGCACCGATATTAGTCGCAAGGTAAGAAAAGTCACCTTGATAGCCTTGATCTGGCCCACCAATAAACGTTGCCGCAGATTGCGAAGTCGCTAAAACAGAAATAGCCACCATCCAAGTTGGCATACTATTTCCGCCTAGAAAAAAATCTTGGCTTGAGTTAGCGCGTTTGCGATTAAACCACCAGCCACTTAACAATAAAATTGCACCGTAACTTGCGAATACTAGCCAATCGAGAAAAGCGTAATTTGCACTCATTTATTATCCTAACCCAAACCTCAATGGAATATATTATTCCACCATTATGACAAAATTAAAATACTTTTATTTTATTATTTTTATTTAGCTAAGTTAGGTAATTGCCACTGACTTTGCTTTTGTTGATATTGCGCTTTGGTCAAGCTGACTAATAACGGTTTTTTACGCTCATCTAACCAAGCAAGTAACGCATCCATATCGCTTTCTGTCATTGCTGTACAACCTGCTGTTGGCTTACTTGGTGCCCGCCATAAATGCATAAAGATACAACTGCCCGCACCATTGATATTGCTTGGGTTATGCTTAACAACAATGCCTTTTTTATAAAGGTTATCTTGACTGTAAATATCACGACGCATCCATTCTGAAGAGTCTTTTACGGCGTCTTCACCTACTTGTGCTTTATCAACCAACTGGTTATAAAACGGTGAGCCTTTCACATCAATACAATAATCATTTGCTGTCATTGCTTGATAACTGAGGTTTGTTTGCAATGAATCTAAATAACCAAAAGCAGTACCAAGCTCAAAAATACCTGCTGGCGCTTTACCATCACCTTCTTGTTTTTGCTGACCCGGTTGTGCAGGATGCAGCCCCACTCCCCATGCAAGGCCAGTACGACCCAGTACCACCGCGTGTTGCTGACCTTGTTGTTGCCAGCTGCCAGCGGTTTTTTCAAAGCGATACAAGGTGGCATCAATGGCATCACTATCATTGGCCACCACCACCACGAGCTGTTGATGACTGTTATCAATAACAGGTTTAGGTAACTCTTTGCTGGCACAAGCCGATAAACTCATAACTGCAATAAGACTGACTAGTTTTTTCATGCTGGCCATACTCCGTTTGTAATTAGTTCAAGCCCCGTTATTGATTCAATGCCAAGACCCGGGGCATCCGATAAGCGTATTTGTGGACCGCTAAATTCAACGCCCCCTTGCACTGGGTCATACTGACCAAGGGCTGGGCCATCTAAATCGATTTTACTGATTTGCTGCGCTTTGGCAGAGGCTAAATGTGCAGCACCAGCTACGGCAATACTGCCCTCTAGCATACAACCAATCATACACTCTGCTTGGTATTGGGCTGTGATATTAGCAATCTCAATTGCTCGGCTTAAGCCGCCCGTTTTCATTAATTTAATATTGATAATATCAACTGCGCCAAGCTCTAAAAGTTGGATCACTTGCTTAGGTGAAAAGGCGCTTTCATCGGCCATAATCGGGGTATTCACTCGCTTAGTAATATATTTGAGACCTTGAATATCACTGCTTTTTACTGGCTGCTCAACCAACTCTAATACCACGCCGGCTTGCTCAAGTTGCTGCAGTGCAAACACAGTTTGTTTGGCACTCCAGCCTTGGTTTACATCTAAACGCAGCTGCGCCTTAGCGGCAAACCCTGCATGGATTGCTTTTACTCGTTCAATATCTTGATTAAGGTTATTACCGATTTTTATTTTCAATACATCAAAACCTTGCTCAACCGCTCGCTGACAATCACTGAGCATTTTATCTATGTTATCGACACTAATGGTGATATCGGTTTTCAGCGCTGACTTACCACCACCAAGTAGCTTATACAAAGGCGCTTGATAGAGCTTGCCCCATAAGTCGTAAACCGCTAACTCCAAAGCCGCTTTTGCACTACTGTTACCAACCACCGTAGATTGAATAATGTGGGTAAGCTGATTGATGTTTTCGATTTCTTGCCCCACTAATTTAGGGGCAATAAACTGCTGAATGACCGCGATCATTCCTTGATGGGTATCACCTGTAATAACCGGTGTTGAAGCCGCAGAGCCATAGCCAATTTGGCCACATTCGGTGTCGATTAAAACCACTAAATCCTCAATAAAACTCACTTCTCTCAGTGCTGTTTTAAATGTGGTAACTAATGGCACTTTGAGCTTTGCAAAGCGAACAGCTTTAATTTTCATAATGGCCTCTAGCGAATACGCTTAATGTTATAAACACGATCTAAGTAGCTGGTTTCTTGAGATAATCTAAGTGGCAATAATGGTGTGACCGACACCCCATTCAAGGCACTATTATAAAAACTGCCATCGCCTTTGTTATAACCTAAGCCTTTAACGTCATGAATAACATAAGGCTCACCATGATGCTCTCCTAAGTACATCATTACATGACCCGGAATATAAATAAGATCGCCAATCGCCATATTTTTAACCGTCGGTAACTTATCATCTGCCGCAGTATTTTTATCAAAGCGATTATTTTGCCCGTATTCACTACTACCTTGCTGGCCTGAATTACGCGGCATTAGTAGGCCAAAGCTCTTATAAATTTCACCAACAAAGCCAGTACAGTCACGACCATTGTAATCATGGCCCCAACCATAGCGCTCGCCTAAAAACTTAAAGCCTTGTTTAATGAGATTCTGCTCGTTGTAGTCTAGGTAGCCTAAATTTACATCGGCAGTTTTACTTATCATTGCAGGTTTAATAACAAGTTTGCCTTGCTCATCGCGGGTAGGTAACTGTACAACATGGCTAGCATAGCTGTTTTGGCCGTTGAGCAAATACGGTACTTGCTCACTATCAACTAATGGTAAGCGTACTCCCATATCGAGCTGAACTTCTGAGAGGGTTTCATCGTTTGGCACATAAGCAGTATTGACCTTTGCACCGGTTACCACCAAAAAGTTATCTTGTTCGCGATAAGCTTTTATTTTATCTGCATCAGCAAAGGCAAGATCTTCGGCAGGCGTCCACGCAAGATAGTTGTAAGCACGTACTAACAACCATTTTTTATCTGCGCTTTGATGTAATACAGCAACCGCTTCGCCCGGAAACATACCGCTTTCTTGAAAGCGATCTAAGTCTTGATCAAGGCCGCTATTTAAAACCCGATCCCAAGTTGGAAAAGTACGTAATGCAGTGCGCTTAACGACCACAGCAAAGCGTACCTCATTGTTATCTATGACCTTGTTAAGGTTTAAATTAGCCTGATATTTAGCAAAGTCTTTCGCGGTGAGTTGTCGGCCATCGGTAAAAAAGCGCGGGCTTTTTGGAATTGAACTTGCTGAATGAATGGCGCTTGTTAGCTCGTCTTTAGTGAGCGATTTTTGAAATGAAAGAGGATCAACAATATATTTATTTTCTTTAATTAATTTCTCGTTGAAGGCTGCAATTTGCGCCTCAGCCATGATCACTTTTGCCGATGCACCTTGTGCTAGCCAGTAGCTAGGCGAAAGCTGTGACTGCGTGACCCCGATAACATCTGATTGCCAACCCTCAGCATGCATAGGTGCACTAAAAGCAACACCTAAAGTAATTGATAAAGCGATAATTGAACGACGCATAGCTGTACCTTAATTCTTATTGAACGCGTTAATCTAATAATTTTGTAAAAGCATGCTGCAACTTTTGCTGCATTTGCTTACCGACTATTGGCAAATTGGCTTCGTCGGCCCCCGAAGTTGACTGCTGTACACTAAACGTAAACTCACGGCCACCTTGGTAATTGCCTAAACACACATGTGCCAACATTACGGTTTCTGTGGTGGAGCGCGTTTCACTTGGCCCCCAGCCAATTTTTTGCCAAACACGCCATTGCCCATCCGTTGCGCTATCGAGCACTTCTTTTGCTGAGCGACTATCATTGGGAGCAATAACATTTGCCAATGCATTTGTAACGATATGACTGATACCCACCATCATACCGCCTACAGGAGCATGTTCATCTGTATGACCTGTGCCGTTAAGTAACACATCAACATCACTTGCTTGTAAAAAAGGCATTTGCGTACTTGGTTCACGCTGATGACTAACCAGACGTTTTAACCATTCCGCTTGAGCAAGTGTGGTCATTGCTTTGTTGCCCGTTAAACCACAGCTCTCACAACGATACCCTAAATAGCTAGGATCATCACTGCTTGCTTTGAACCGAGCTATCTTTGCATCAAGCTCATTATTGACAAGGTTATGCCAGTATTCGTCTGATGGCATAAACTGCTCTGAGCCATATGCGCCGTTAAATAACAAACGCTGATCCTGTAGTTTTAGCCAGCCTTCATTAAAAAGCCCACGCAAATATTCGCGCCCTGCGACATTGACAAAATAACTGGCTATCGCATTTGAATTACCATCGGCTTTACCAAATGCTTCGTAACTATTAATACTGCTGATCAAATCAGCCAGTGCTGTATCACCGGCAAATGAAGCTGCACCAAGCTCAGGGTGGGTTTGCCTTACTTTTGACAGCGCACCGCTAAACGCTTGAATTTTTGATGAACCCCAAGGTTCATACAACTCATTGTGGCTGCCGTCACTTAAATACCGGTAAGCTAATTGCCCTGCTTGAACTTGATAATCAATTAGGAGTAGCTTGCCCGGTTGCTCTGGGGCTAAAAAATACTGCCAATCGGCCGCAACTCTGTTTTGCCAACCTGTTTGCTGGTAATTAACCTCAGCCGCTGATTTATAGCTTTGCAGCTTAGTTTCACTCTCAAGCGATAAACAACCGGTATTCGTTAAATCGTCTGGCAAAATAGCAGGCGCTAACATCACCTGCTCAAAGTATTGTTGCTCGGTTAACGGGGCTGTTTCTGTGCTAGTTTGACAACCAGCCAAGAGGATCAAGCCGCAACTTATAGCCAGCCTGTTTTGATATGCACCTTTCGCATACATAAAATAAAATTCCCACTTGTTATTATTTTTGGAATATTTTATTAAATCTAACACAAATTGACCGTGAAGCAAATTAACTCGGTTTTATTGAGTAAAGGATTTGAAACAGTGAGGATTTAGGTGAAGTTGAGTGTGAAACTACACTCAACCTCTTAAGAGATTAAAGAACTTGCTCAGTGTATTTTTGTAAGTCAGTGATCAAATCACGATATAGCGTTGAGCTTTTATCCTTAATGCGGTCGAGAAAGAAATCGTCAGCAATATGGGTGATTTTTTGACGCTTCTTTTTATCGCTTAATTTGCTTTGCACAACATCCATCAGTTCGGCTATTTTCTCACGTTCATAGCCGTTTAAAGAGGGATCTGTGCTGATATCTTTTAGCATGATTAATGAGTCTATTGTTGAGCCATTTAGGGTTACCGTTAACGCTTTTGCTAAGCTTGGTAACCAGGGTTTTTCAATCTGCTCACCAATCACATAAAACATGTTTTGTGCTGTCGCTAGGTCACCATCACGTACTGCAACACTGCCAATAATAAGATAAGAAATAAGCTGCTCTTTTGGATAGCTCTGGCTCACTGTCGCAAACAAAGGATCGGTGCGAATGAAGTCAGCTTTTTGTTTAGCCATTTTACGCCAGCCTTTGTTATAAAAAGCCAAAGACTGAGCACTGTATGCTAAATATTTACCCCGCATATCAGTCGCTTTAGCAAGCGCTAAGTCGCTTTCAGCAATTGCAAAATCTTTACTTACACCAAGGCTCAAAATGTAGCTCATCATGGCATGAGTCAGTGTTGGCTCAATTGCACCTATTTGCTCTAACTGTTCTTTTTGCAGTTTGTTATAACCATAAGCAATGGTATCGACACTGGTATTCGACACTCCCCTGTACGTTTCATAACTAAAACTATCTTGTAGATCAGCATATTGTTGTTGCTCAGTCTTTGTTGATTTGCAACCACTTAGTAAAGCGACACAAAACAGCGAGCACGCTGCTAATTTAACAAAAGGGATGCTATTTAAAGCGGTCATCAATAATTCCTTTTTCTACTTCTATGGCATCATGTGCCAAACCTTGGTATATCGGGCTATGGATTCTACTTAACGAGAATATAATATTACTGTCATCGACAACGCTTATTGCATGCTCTGATGCATTGATTTGCACACCAGCACCATCAAATCGGCTTTCATTCAGTTTTACACCTTGTTGTGCCGTAATAGTGACATTGGTTAGTTCAACCACAGAACGCTTAATATTTAAAGCGAGTTTAGCCCCTGATAAGCTTACATTTTCTAATCTCACTAAAGAATCTTTAATACGGATAGATTCAGCAACCACATTTTTAAGTAACACATTATTACAGTCTTCAATGATCATATGTCGGTAATGGCCTGAAAACTCGCGGCTGTGCTGATCTTCACAATGAAATGTTTCGATTTGTTTATCAGAAACTTCTGCACTGGCTGCTTTTTTAACTTCCCCAGTAAATGCACGATTTAATAAAGCTAAAAACTGGCTGGGCTGTTGCTTCATTGGCACATGGCCCACATCAGGCAAAGTAGCTAAATCACTGTTGATTAGCTGGCTGTTCAATACTTTTGCAGTTCGTAATGGAGCTACTGCATCTTCTTCACCCCAAATAATATGTGTTTCTATTTTCAGATTGCTGACAATCTCGCTAAAGTCTTCTTCAACTAAACTCAGCGCTGCATTCATATTTGGTGTTTCACCCATTACTAGCTTCCACGCACCATCACTACGCTGCAATAACTCTGTCAGGTATGAATCAATCGCCCCTTCTTCAATGAGTCCGGTTGTAAAATCATTGAGCTGAGCTAACTTAGTTGAGAGAAATTTAGGTAGCTTAGTATTAGGCTTAGGTACGTTGGAGATAGGCTTTATAAATGCCACTTTATGTAAGATACCCGCTGCGTCGACTAGCACCAGTTTATTGAGTTTCTCCGGGTATTTGCCAGCAAAATACAGGCTGACCGCGCCCCCCATCGAATGACCCACAACCGTGGTTGGTTCAGCAATATAGTGATCGACCACTTCCGCCAGTACAGCAGCATAATTGCGAGGAGAGTAACGCCCTTCGGGGCTTTCTGAGTGAGCAAAACCAGGTAAATCAATCGCAATAACATGATAATGCTTAGTGAGTTCAGGAATAACCCCAAACCAATCTTGCATACCTAATACGCCTAAACCATGCACAAGCAGCAAAGGCGGCGACTTTTTATCACCGGCCTCTAAGACCAAAATTGATGAATTAAATACGGACTCTTGGTAAGTACTAAACAACCAATCTGCTTTAATAGGAGATTCAAATTTGAGTGCTTGGATTTGCTTTTGGTTTAATGGTGTTGATTGCGATACAACTGGCTCGCTTTGCGCAGCAAACGAACCAAGCAAAATGCAATAAAAAAAGAATAAATGAAATAGACGCAAGGGATATTGGTTTAATTATTATTATATTAGCGAGATTGTACCCTTTGTCGGTTAAATGTAAATAATGCATGAGCATGAACCTTACATTGAGAAATGCTTATTCTGGGATAGATAGCAAGATGTGAGAGGTGTAGATCATCATTCATGGCGACAGTATCGTGATACGCGCGAAACAAGTTTCACGCCTACGGGGTGCATTTTTTATATTTTGAGTTGGGATTTAATTTGTGGTGTGGAAGCATGATGTTCGCGACTAAAGTCGCTCCTACCCTGTAGGTCGTCATTTATGGCGACAGCATCGTGATACGCGCGAAACAAGTTTCACGCCTACGGGGGCATTTGTATTTTGAGTTGAGGGTTTAATTTGTGGTGAAGAAACTGTGATGCTCGCGACTGAAGTCGCTCTTGTAATTGCTGAGATGATATTTGCACTGTTAAGGTACCACACATATAAATTCAGAATTATTTAATTCGATAAATTAAAGGCGAAAAAATACTGAGTTGACTATTTATTCTTGCGGTTAAGCAAAATAACATTTGAACTTTCTGAATTAGAAAAGACGATATCTAATAGTCCATCATTATTCAAATCACCTAAACTAACACCGTAAGTGTCATTTGCCTCTGTAGTTAATTCAACCAGTCTAAATTTACCATTTCCCAAATTATAAAGAGCGAAGTTAGTTTGTTCATCACCACCTACCACGACATCTAGGTCACCATCATCATCAAGATCGCCAGATGCCAAAGAGCGTGCGAATAAAGCCTTATCATTAATTATAATAGGCTGTTTGAAACTACCATTTGGTGTACCTACGATTAGTTTTATGTTGCCATTTAAATCGCCTAAAATTATATCTTGATAATCATCATTCGTGAACTCACCTATCAACGCCTGGCGATGATCTCCTTCGCTTCCAAGCAGTGGCTTACTAACAAATGAACCTTTTCCATCGTTGATTAATAAAACACTTGACTGATCATCCCTAAGTGCCGCAACTAGGTCAACATCACCATCGTAATCTATATCGCCCGCTACAACTCCAGTAGCCCCAATTACCGGTATAGGTAATTCATTAGAGTCTGAAAACGAACCTATCCCATTGCCAAAATACAGCCTACTCTTTCCCCGTCTAGGAACCACTACCAAGTCAACTTTTTTATCACCATTTAGGTCAGTTAGTACTGCTCCTCTGGCATAAGATCTGCTTTTAAGAAGGTATTTAGGTTCATCGAATGAGCCATCATTATTTGTATAGACTTCAATCGGCAAGTTGTCCCCAATAACAACTACATCTGAATCACCGTCTCCATCTAGATCACCTGAGCGCACGATATAAGAGGCTTTGTTTTTAGCACCCAGACGAAATGACTCAATCATGCGACCTCGTCCATCATTCAAGTAGATCATATTTGCCTGCGGCCAATGCCGACCATTTGCAACAACAATGTCCAAGTCGCCATCTCTATCAATGTCTACTAGTTCACTGTGCGCTGAAAGTCGACCCTCAATGTCAAATTCAAGAAAAGGGTGTGATCGAAAATCTGTAGCAAAACAGTTGGCGGGTAGCCATAAAAAAAGTACGATTTGACTAACCGGAAGTATTTTTAGAATTTTTAGTATCCGTGTCTCTAAACTATGTCCCATCAGTACACTCCTGTTAGTCTTTAACATAAAATCGTCATACCAATAAATATTTAGATACCCATCAACTCAATCTTAAATGAAGTTCAAAAAATGGAGTTACACCTTAAACCTATAGATGACTCCGTTGCTTCACTGATTAAAGTCCGAGCTGGCAGATTTACCTTGTTATCTAATTTTATATAATACCCTTTGTTCTCAAAGCCTCTAGAGTGATTTTCTTCCGCAGGGATAAGTCAGCTATGCTATTAATTGTTATATTTGTTGCAAAAAACCAAGTATCGTTTTTAGTTTCAATATACCCAACATACCAACCAACCTGGGGTTCAACGCGCTTTGCCCAGCCTGTCTTTGCCCTAATCACATATAAACTAGACTCTTCTTCAGTCATAATATCATTCAAGGTTTCATAAGAGGACAAACTGAATGGCAATGATCGCCTATAAACTTCTTTTAAAAAGTCCACTTGTTCATTAGCGCTATTCTTTAAACTGCCATCTAACCAGAACGTAGTTTCATTAAAAACTTCACTAATTTGGCCATAACCCAGTGCATCAATATAAAAACGATATTTTTCAGCGCCAATTCTTTCAGCTATTCGTTGATAGCACCAAACGCATGACACTTTATATGCACTGGCCAACGTCTGATCTCCATTCCAAGAGCGAATACCATATTCCGTTCCATCCCACTTGATAATCGATTCTTTCTTTAAAACTATTTTTTCCTCTAGGGCGATCAATGAATTTAGTATTTTAAATGTAGAAGCAACAGCAAAACGCTGACCCGCACGACTTTCGTTATATATAAACTCTTTCTCACCACCAATTGAAGAAATCAATATCGTCCCTTCAGTTTCGTATCGATCAAATATTGCTGCCAGTTGGGCGTCCTCAGCTATCGAAGCAATAGAATAAAATAGGGTCAAAATAAAAATCAAAGTCTGTTTCATATAACCTCCAAAGGTGTGAGAGGTGTTCATAACATTTAATAATGCGCAAACCACGCATATTTCTGACTTGCAATCACGTACCTTCTCATAGGTAAGTTTTAACAAATTGATAATTAAGCTCAATGGTTGATTTACAGCTTTGCTGCTTATTTTCGTAATCAAATCCTAAACAACCTTAATTTGTTAATCCCTATAGCAAAATAATGGATGCTAACCTAACCTGCTCAAAGTGTTATTGATCGGTGTGCGGGCAACTTTCCCCTCCTCTGGCAGACTATTAAGTACATCCAGCCTTTTGTTTGTATCTTTCACATATATAAAA
>NZ_JAKEVM010000094.1 GCF_022398475.1 Pseudoalteromonas shioyasakiensis
CACTTTATACCCGCGTTGCTATACATGGTTAGGGTTCATGAAAATGCCATCAAATGACTATTTAATTAAATTAGGAATTTTCACGTAAAGCGCGTATAATTCGCGCCCGTTAATATTTAACCTTTTAAATTTAAAATTATTGGAGCATAAAGATGGCTTTAGAGCGTACTTTTTCAATCGTAAAACCTGATGCAGTTGCTAAAAACCACATCGGTGCTATCTACAACCGTTTCGAAACTGCGGGTCTTAAAATCGTTGCAGCTAAAATGGTTCACCTTTCAAAAGAAAAAGCTGAAGGTTTCTACGCTGAGCACAGCGAGCGTCCTTTCTTCGGTGCTTTAGTTGAGTTCATGACATCTGGTCCAGTAATGGTTACTGTTCTTGAAGGTGAGAACGCAGTACTTAAAAACCGTGAAATCATGGGTGCTACTAACCCTGCTGAAGCACTAGCTGGTACTTTACGTGCTGACTACGCAGACAGCATCGACGAAAATGCTGTTCACGGTTCTGACGCTGTTGAATCAGCTGCACGTGAAATCGCATACTTCTTCGCTGACGAAGAAATCTGCCCACGTACTCGTTAATTTCGAGTTCACAGCTAAGTCTGTGATGCAGAAGAAAAAGGGCTTTCGGGCCCTTTTTTAGTCATTAGCTAAGCTTATTGTAAATATGTTTAGCTAATGACTAAGTCGATTAAATAATGTACAATCGCGCACCCAAACTACTTACCACCGTCACTGATTGAGGTTGTTTCATGACCACTGAAAAAAAGATTAACTTATTAGATTTAAACCGAGATGCAATGCGTGAGCTTTTTGTATCATTCGGTGAAAAGCCATTCCGTGGCGATCAGGTGATGAAATGGATTTATCATTTTGGCGTAGACAATTTTGACGACATGACAAACGTCAACAAAAAGCTAAAAGAAAAACTAAAAGCTGAATGTGAAATTGTTGCTCCTGAAATCTCAGTTAGACAACAGGCAAGTGATGGCACCATCAAATACGCCCTGATGCTACAAGGTGGCCAAGAAGTAGAAGCTGTTTGGATCCCAGAAAAAGACCGTGCAACATTATGTGTTTCATCACAAGTAGGTTGTGCCCTTGAGTGTACTTTCTGCTCAACAGCACAACAAGGCTTTAACCGTAACTTATCTGTATCTGAGATCATCGGTCAGGTATGGCGTGTTGCAAAAGACATTGGTTTAAACGGCGATAGCACTAAGCGACCAGTTACTAACGTGGTAATGATGGGCATGGGTGAGCCATTACTCAACCTTAAAAATGTAGTACCAGCAATGGAACTTATGATGGACGACTGGGGTTTTGGTTTATCAAAGCGTCGCGTTACTTTAAGTACCTCTGGTGTGGTGCCTGCTCTTGATTTATTAAAAGAGAAAATTGACGTAGCGCTGGCTATTTCACTTCACGCGCCAAACAATGAACTACGTGATGTACTGGTACCAATTAATAAAAAGTACCCTATCGAAGAGTTCTTAGCGGCGTGTCGTCGTTATATTGATGGCTCTAAAGCAAACAAAGATGTGACTATCGAATACGTGATGCTACAAGGTGTAAACGACAGCACAGATCAAGCACACGAATTGGTTAAAACATTAAAAGGAACACCTTCAAAAGTGAACCTAATTCCGTTTAACCCATTCCCAGGTAATGAATATGGCCGTTCGAGCAACAGCCGCATCGACCGCTTCTCTAAAGTATTACAAGCAGCGGGAATTACCTGTATTGTTCGCCGTACCCGTGGTGATGATATTGACGCAGCTTGTGGGCAATTAGTGGGTGATGTTGTAGACCGAACTAAACGTTTAGCGAAAAAGAAAATGCGCGAAGATAACGCTATTGCGGTAAATGTTCACCAAGCATAAGCGTAATTTCTAAAGATAAGCCTTTGTGACAAACTCGTTATTTTTAAAATAATAGATGCAACACAAAGGCTTTTCGGTAAGATAGGCATACGGAATCAAAGAAGAGATTAGGTAATGCGTTCTATACTTGCCATTACTGTTGGTGCATTCGCATTAACAGGGTGTGTTACAGAAAACAGCTACGAAGGTAGCGACAGACCCGTTGTTGAAAAACAGGTTAATAATACCGGTGCTGCCCGTACTCGTATCGCCCTTGCGTTACAGTACTTAAAAACGGGCAACAACTCGCAAGCAAAATATAATTTAGAACGCGCCGCAGATTTTGCACCTGACCTCCCAGAAGTTCACTACTCTTTAGCTTATTACTATCAACAAGTTGATGAACCTGAGCTAGCCGATAAAGCCTATCAACGCGCACTAAAAATCGCCCCTAATGATCCGAACACCTTAAATAACTATGGTGTCTTTTTGTGTGGCATTGGCGAATATGATCGCGCTGCAGAAGAACTTCTTAAAGCGATTGCTGTTCCTAGCTATATCCGTGTAGCTGAAAGTTACGAAAACTTAGCCTTATGTGCGATTGAATTTGATGATTTTGAAAACGCAGAAAAATATCTAAAATCTGCGCTAAACCACAGCTCGCAGCGTCCATCATCAATGATTAGTCTTGCTGGTTTATATTACGCAAAAAGCGATCTTCACAAAGCTGAAGATATCATTGAAAGATACGAATCGTTAGGCCGCGTAACCCCCCGCGCACTCATGCTCAGCTACTTAATTCAGCAACGGATGGGCCATATTGAAAAAGCCGAAACAACGGCAGGTATCATTTTACAAACCTACCCAGGTTCGAGCGAAGCAAAAGCAATTACTACAGGGCGAACTAAACGCTCAGAATTTGAAGTTCTACGTGAAAAATACCGTCAAGCGCAGCTTGAAGAACTGAAAATCTCAAGCGATAACAGCACGGTTAGCAAAGATCAGCCAAAAATTCGCATCGTGAAAAGAAAAGCGCCTGCTAAACAAGCTGTTGTTGCACAGGCGCCAGTGGCTGCTACCGGGCAAAGCCTTGTAAAGACCACAAATGTTCCAACAACTAATGAACAAACTTCTCTAGTTGAGCAGCCAACTGTAAACAAAACTCAACCCGAGCCACAAACTGTAGCGCAAAGTAATAAGCAGGTGCCTACTGAGGTAAACTCAGACAGCGAAGAAAAGCCCGTAACAGAGACACTCGCCTCTTCTCAAACAGTCAATACAACGCCAGAGACAATCACACAGCAAACTGACGAAGGTTTCCAAACGGTTAGCTCTCGAAAAGTTGAACAGGCTGCTGTTATTGCAAAGCAACAAACAAGTACGCAAAGCAATGATGAAGTGACCATAGTGTCATTTGGTGCACCGCAAACGCCAAGCGTTCAACAACAAACGCCAGCAAACTCGCAAAATACCAAAAATGATGCCAGCACTGTGGTGTTTTACGAAGCAGAAAAAGACGAAAACGTATTTAGTGGCAGTCAAACAACGACGTCAACCGCCAATAGCACTGACTTTAGCGTGACAAACGAGCCGCTTAACTTACCCATGCTGAACGCAAATGTACCGGCGCTGAATATCCCGTATCATATTATTGAAAATGGTGAAAACCTCTTTAGCATTTCGGTGCGATACAATGTTAAACTACAGAAGATTTTGCTGTGGAATGGCTTAAAAGAATCGGATCGTGTACAAAACGGTACTCGCATTTATTTGAACGATCCGAACATTTATCACGACATCAATGATGGCGACACACTCTTTAGCATAGCCACACAGCATAGCGTATTGATCGATCAGTTAATGCGCTGGAACAAATTGAGCCCAGATGTCGCCCTAGAACCTGGGCATAGACTCTTATTGGTAGATCCAGACTCATACGCATTATGAATGAAGAAAACAATTTAGAACAACCACAAGAAACGCTCGGCCAAGCGCTAAAAAAGCGCCGCGAAGACGCAGGAATGAGCCTTGAGCAACTTGCTGGTGCATTAAAGTTATCAGTTTTACAGTTACAACGACTAGAAAACGACGAGCACGAACTACTAGGCCCTGCGACCTTCGTAAAAGGTTATATCAGAAGCTATTGCCGTGAGCTTAGAATCGATAGCCAAGCCATGCTTGAATTACTGCCAGAGCACGTTGAGCCTGAGAAAAAGTCAAAAATGCAGAGCTTTTCTCGCCGCACAGAAAAAGAAGCACATGACAGCCGTTTAATGCTGTTTAGCTACTTTATCTTAGCGGTGATCATTGGTTCGTCTGTGTTTTGGTGGTGGCAAAATAGCAACCAGAATATCGAAGAGCCGGTCACGACTGCGATGCCAAATCAGCTCGAAAGCAGTGATATTTCACCCGACTTAGCTGTAGAAGCACCAGCTGAAGAAACCATTCAACCACTCGCTGAAGGCGAGCAAGAAATCGTTCAGCCTGAAGCTGATGCGCCAACGACCAGCAACGAAGCACAAAATCAAGCTGCATCACAAAACCAACCTGCTGCTCAGCCAAAAACTGAAAAGGCTGATCCTGAGCATAGCGAAGTGGTGATGCACTTCAATGAAGATAGCTGGGTAGAAATTCACGATGGCAACGGCGATCGAATTGCTTTTGGTGTTAAAAAAGCAGGTTACATTATGACAGTAACCGGCCCACAGCCGTTTAATGTAGTATTAGGCAAGCACCAAGTAGTCGATATTACTTTTCAAGGTCAAGCCGTCGATACCTCACATTTTGCCAAAAATCGCTTAGCTAAATTTACTTTACCGTTATCAGAGTAACCGCAATGTTTTCAGAATCTCCTATTAAACGCAGAAAATCGACCCGTATTAACGTAGGTAACGTGCCAATTGGTGATGGTGCGCCAATTGCCGTTCAGTCGATGACTAACACCAACACCCTAGATATCGATGCAACGGTTGCACAAATTCAAGCTATTCAAGATGCCGGCGCCGATATTGTGCGTGTGTCTGTACCAACCATGGAAGCAGCTGAAGCATTTAAAAGCATTAAAGAACAAGTCACTATCCCGCTGGTAACAGATATTCACTTTGATTACCGTATTGCATTAAAAGTGGCTCAGTATGGTGCGGATTGTTTACGTATAAACCCAGGTAACATTGGTAGCGAAGAGCGTATTCGTGCCGTTGTAGACTCTGCACGTGAGCATAACATCCCTATTCGTATTGGTGTTAATGGCGGCTCATTAGAGCGCGACTTACAAGAAAAATACGGTGAACCAACGCCAGAAGCTTTACTTGAATCAGCTATGCGCCATGTTGAGATCTTACAACGTTTAGACTTTGACCAATTCAAAGTATCCGTTAAAGCGTCAGATGTATTTTTAGCGGTCGGTGCATATCGATTACTTGCGAAAGAAATCGACCAGCCACTGCATTTAGGTATTACCGAAGCAGGCGGTATGCGCTCAGGTTCGGTTAAATCGGCTGTTGGTTTAGGTATGCTACTTGCCGAAGGCATTGGTGACACATTACGCGTATCACTTGCTGCCGATCCGGTACAAGAGATCAAAGTGGGTTTTGATATTTTAAAATCATTACGCATTCGCTCACGCGGTATTAACTTTATTGCCTGCCCGAGCTGCTCACGCCAAGAGTTTGATGTGGTAAGCACCATGAACCAACTTGAAGAGCGCCTTGAAGACGTGGTTGAACCTATGTCAGTGTCGGTGATTGGTTGTGTGGTAAATGGTCCTGGCGAAGCGCTGGTTAGTGATATCGGCCTTGCTGGTGCCAACCGTCGCTCTGGCTTATACATCAATGGTGAGCGCCAAAAAGCACGTATCGATAACGATAACATTGTCGACCAACTTGAAGGCTATGTGCGCGACTTTATCGCTAAAAAAGAGAAAGAAACGCCAATCGACATCAAAATCGTTGAATAATTCGCATATACTCGGCAAACCCTTGGGTTTGCCGTTTACCTTTACCGCTTAGACGGTATAATGACGGGTCAATTTTTTAGTTTTTCTTGAGGCGCGATTTTTTCAGCGCAAGTACAGTATTTAGGATTTATCAGTGGCAAAACAAATTCAGGCAGTTCGTGGTATGAACGATTGTCTGCCAGGCGATACGCAAATTTGGCAGAAAGTAGAAGACATTTTACGTGAAACAGTTTCATCGTTTGGTTATCAAGAAATTCGTTTTCCAATTGTTGAATCAACCGACCTATTCAAGCGCTCTATCGGTGAAGTAACCGATATCGTCGAAAAAGAAATGTACACCTTTGCAGACCGTAATGGCGATAACTTAACACTTCGCCCTGAAGGTACGGCAGTATGTGTGCGTGCAGGTAATCAAAACGGTTTACTGTATAACCAAGAACAACGTTTATGGTACATGGGCCCGATGTTCCGTCACGAGCGTCCACAAAAAGGTCGTTACCGTCAATTCCACCAATTTGGTTTAGAAACATTCGGCATTGCCACTGCCGATATTGATGCAGAAGTTATTTTGCTGACAGCCCAATTATGGAAAGAGTTTGGTATCAATGAACACGTTCGTCTTGAGCTTAACTCACTGGGTTCAAATGAAGCGCGTGCAGACTACCGTGATGCACTTGTTGCTTACTTAGAGCAACACGTCGATGTACTTGATGAAGACTCTAAGCGTCGTATGCACACCAACCCTTTACGTGTGTTAGATAGCAAAAACCCTGATGTACAAGCTATTTTAACTGATGCGCCTAAACTATCTGAGCACTTAGACGCTGAATCAAAAGAACATTTTGAAAATTTATGTGAACGTTTAGACGCTGCAGGCGTCGAATACACGGTAAATGAAAAGCTTGTACGTGGCCTTGACTATTATAACCGCACTGTTTTTGAGTGGGTAACCGATAGCCTAGGCGCACAAGGAACCGTTTGTGCCGGTGGTCGTTACGATGGTCTAGTTGAACAACTAGGCGGTAAAGCAACACCAGCGGTAGGTTTTGCAATGGGTCTTGAGCGTTTAGTGTTATTACTTCAAGCACTCGAAAGTGTAGGTGACATCCGCCGTAGTGCTGATGTATATTTGGCAGCCATGGGCGATAAAGCCAGCATTCAAGCGCCTATCATTGCCGCTCAATTACGTAAAGATGTTGCAGGTCTACGTGTTATGGTGCACGCAGGCGGTGGCAACTTTAAAAAGCAATTAAAACGCGCAGATAAAAGCGATGCTCTAGTCGCAGTTATTATCGGCGAAGATGAATTAGAACAAGGCGTTGTGACTATTAAGTACTTACGTGAGCGTAAAGAACAAGTCACCTTAAAACTAGAAGAAGCGAAAACGCTACTAGCTGAGCTTATTTAAGCCCAGCTAGCAACAGAGGTAAGCATGGAAATTTATTCAACAGAAGAACAACAAGAAGAAGCGATCAAACGCTTTTTCCGTGAAAATGGTTTAGCACTTGCAATTGGTATTGTTGCAGGTTTAGGTGGTTTATATGGTTGGAAAGCTTATAACCAAAGCCAAATCACCACAGCTGAGAAAGCATCAGACTCTTTCACACAACTTGTTGAAAGCGGTGCCGTGCTAGAAAAAGCGGATACGTTTATTAAAGACAATGGCGAGTCAAGCTACAGCACGCTAACAGCATTTGTAGCAGCGAAAGAAGCCGTTGAAAAGAATGACCTTGATGCAGCAAGCGAAAAGCTTAACTGGATCATCACCAACGAACAAAACCCTGAGCTTAAAGCAACGGCAACAACGCGCCTTGCTCGTGTTCACCTTGCACAAAAGCAATATGAGCAAGCGCTAACAACGCTAAACGCCCAGCTTCCAGCATCATTTGCTGCTGCAGTCGCTGAATTAAAAGGCGATGTTTATGCTGCACAAGGCGACAAAGACCAAGCTCGCAGCCAATACCAAGCTGCTGCTGATAATGGCGGCCTTGAAAACAATCCGTTATTACAAATTAAACTTGATGACTTAGCACAAACTAGCCCAGCGGCGTAAGGGGTTAAGATGAAGAAGTTAACAGCGGCAACACTTGCTCTGTGTATCGCAACCCTGACTGGGTGTTCGTCAAGTGATGACGAAGAAGAACTGGTACTGCCTGAAATTGTTAATCAATTTGAGACAGAAGTGGTTTGGCAAGAATCAATCGGTGATGGTGTTCAGCACTATTTCTCGCGCTTAACACCGGCTATTCATAACGATGTTGTGTATGTAGCAAACCGCGAAGGTGAAGTTGAAGCCCTATCGCTTGAAAATGGCGATACGCTATGGCAAACCGATGTGCGTGAAAACCCAGCCTTCTGGCCTTGGGAAACCACAGAAAGTGCCAAGCTATCGGGCGGTATTTTACAAGCTTACGGAAAAATTTTCGTTGGTTCTGAGCATGGTTACTTAACTGCTCTTGACCGTGAAACAGGTGAAATCGTTTGGCGTAAAACGATGCCAGGCGAAGTACTTTCTAAACCAGCTGCAGGCGACGGCCTAATTTTTGTAAACCTAGGCTCAGGTAAATTATTAGCTGTACACCCAGATACAGGTGAAGAGCGTTGGAGCTTTGAACAAGAAGTGCCACCACTAACGTTACGTGGTCAAAGTTCACCAACTGTAGCCAACGGTGGTGTATTACTAGGCCTTGAAACAGGTAAATTAAGCGTATTAATTTCTGAAAATGGTTACTCTGCGTGGAGTGCTGAAATTGCTTCTCCAAAAGGTGCGTCTGAGTTTGAACGTTTGGTTGATGTAGATACACAAGCATTAATTAGCGGTCCATATGCTTATGCAATCGCCTATAATGGTAACTTAGCAGCCGTTGATATTCGTTCTGGTAATGTTGTTTGGAAACGTGAGTACAGCAGCTACCGTGATTTATCGATGGATAGCCAGTCTATCTATGTTGTTGATAGCGATGGTGTTGTTTACGGTCTAGATAAAACATCAGGTATTGAGCGTTGGAGCCAACCGGCATTACGCGGCTGGTACTTAACAGGCCCTACCGTGGCTGGTAAATATTTAGCATTAGGTGACCAAGAAGGTAACCTACACTGGTTAGACAAAGAAACGGGCGAGCTTGTATCGCGCGAAGACTTTGACAGCTCAGGTTTCTTTATTGAGCCAGTTGTTGCCGGTGACAAGTTAATTTTATACACCCGAGATGGTGAAGTTAGCGCGGTTAAAATTCCAAACTAACTTACTAATAGTAAACGTTATTTTTCTAAGGCTTCGCTTGGCGAAGCCTTTTGTTGTTTTTTTAAGAGGTAGTTTATGCTTCCCGTGATCGCTCTTGTTGGGCGACCCAATGTGGGCAAATCCACATTATTTAACCGTTTAACACGTACTCGTGACGCCCTCGTAGCCGACTTTCCAGGCTTAACACGAGATAGAAAATATGGCCAAGCTGATTACGATGGCTATGAATTTATCGTGGTAGACACGGGTGGTATTGACGGTTCTGAGCAAGGTATCGAAACTGAAATGGCTGAGCAATCGCTACTAGCGATTGAAGAAGCCGATATCGTGCTATTTTTAGTTGATGCCCGCGCAGGTATGACCGCCGCAGACCAAGCGATTGCTAACCACCTTCGTAAACAACAAAAGAAATGTTTTGTTGTGGCAAACAAAGTTGATGGCATTGATGCAGATTCATACTGTGCTGAGTTCTACCAGTTAAGCTTAGGTGACGTGCATCACATTGCTGCGGCGCATGGCCGTGGTATCACGCAATTACTTGAAACAACCTTACAGCCAGTTATTGCAGAACTTGCAGGCGAAGCTGAAGAGCTTGAAGAAAGTGATGACGAACTGGTTGATCTTTACAGCGAAGATGAAGAAGGCGAAGACAACCAACAAGCTTTTGCTGACAAACCAGTAAAGCTTGCTATTATCGGTCGCCCTAACGTTGGTAAGTCAACACTTACAAACCGTATCTTAGGTGAAGAACGTGTAATCGTTTACGATATGCCGGGTACAACCCGTGACTCTATCTACATTCCAATGACACGTAACGACAAAGAGTACATTCTTATTGATACTGCGGGTGTTCGTAAGCGTAAGAAAGTAAGCGATGTTGTAGAAAAATTCTCTGTGATCAAAACCCTTAAAGCGATTGAAGACGCTAACGTGGTATTGCTTGTGGTTGATGCGCGCGAAGGTATTTCTGATCAAGATTTAAGCTTACTAGGTTTTGCCTTAAACGCAGGTCGTTCATTGGTTGTTGCTGTTAACAAATGGGACGGCCTTGACGATTACGTTAAAGAACGTATTAAGTCAGAGCTTGACCGTCGTTTAGGTTTCATCGATTTCGCACGTTTACACTTTATCTCTGCTTTACATGGCACAGGTGTGGGTCATTTATTTGAGTCGGTAGATGAAGCATACGAGTCAGCAACTAAGCGTATCAGCACAGCGATGCTGCGTCGTATCATGGATATGGCACAAGCTGATCACCAACCGCCACTTGTTCGTGGTCGTCGTGTAAAACTTAAATATGCTCACGCAGGTGGTTATAACCCACCACGTATCGTGATCCACGGTAACCAAGTTCATGACTTACCAGATAGCTACAAACGCTACCTAATGAACTACTACCGTAAAGCATTAGGTATTATGGGTACGCCAATCAAAATTGAATTTAGAGAAGGCGATAACCCATACGCGGGTCGCACTAATAAAGTGACTTTATCGCAAAAACGTAAAATTCGTGCATTTGCGAAAGAAAACCGCAACAAGTCGTAGCTACTACAGCTAAGCTTTAAGTATTAAAAAAACCTTGTGAGTATGACTTACAAGGTTTTTTTATTGCTAAAACTATGCTTTATTTAATAAACGAACAATAAATAGAGCAGCATAAATGGTATTTTTAAGTCAGGTTATTTACGTCGATAACGTAGAAGAAGTACTCGACTTTTACTATCAAGCATTTGGTTTAAATACCAACCATATCAGTGACGATGCCGAGTACGGTGAACTTGTTACAGGGTCTGTAAAACTTGCTTTTGCGACCCACCCGCATGCGCAGTCATATTTTAAGCAAGGGTATATTCGTGCCCACCCTAAGCAACCTGCACTAGGCTTTGAGCTAAGGTTTAGCTGCCATAATTTAGTCGAAAGTTACGATAAAGCTGTACTTGCTGGTGCTGAGCCATTATGCCCGCCAACTAAAAAAGACGCCCAGCATTATGCGTATGTTCGTGCTATTGAAGGCACTTTAGTGTGTTTAGTAGAAGATTAGCTTTTTGTAAGGTCCGTTTTTGTTAGGTCAGTATGCAGCTCAAGGGTTAACTCGCGTAATAACTCGATTCGCTCCACACTCATATTTGAGCGTGCCATTAACTTCGCCGTTAATTCTTCAGCATCAACTTTAAGTTGCATGCCCTGCTCTGTTAACGAAATTACTTTTTTACGCTCATCTTCATTTGATACCTGACGAGTCAATAAACCTTTGCTTTCTAGGCGCTTAACTATTGGTGTTAAGGTGCCTGAATCAAGGTGCGTGTCATGAGAAAGCGCTTTTAAGCTCACTTGGTTATTATACCAAAGAGAATGCATCACAATATATTGCGGATAGGTTAAGTCATAAGCTTCGAGGATTGGTCGAAACGCTCTGATCAACGCATTTGTTGCACTGTATAAAGTGAAACATACATTGTCTGATAACTTGTTGCTCATGCTGCTACCCTAAACTGAAATACTGCCGTATTATTGCCTTAATTTAGTTTGCGCGCAAATTATTTTCCGACGATCTATTGCCTTTTATAGTAAAGATCATTAAATTGTTCGCAAATAGTTTGCGCACAAATGTTTTGTGCAATTCATTAATTGATTCTAATCTAGCAGATTCGAGGTTTATATGGCGACAAGTCAACAAATTCATTTAGTTTCACGCCCAACGGGTGTACCAACACAGGCTAATTTTGCGCAGGTAGACGTAACACTTCCTGATTTGAACGACGGCGAAGTGTTAATTAAAAATACCTGGATGTCAGTTGACCCTTATATGCGCCCGCGCATGATTGATCGTAAATCATATATCGCGCCATTTAACTTAAACGAAGTGATGGAAGCCGGTGCTATCGGCGAAGTGATTGAATCACGTAATGATGACTTTCCTGTAGGGAGCAAAGTAAGTCATATTAGCGGCTGGCGTACCATGCACATTAGCGATGGCAGCGACTTAACGTTACTGCCAAACGTACCATTACCAGACCAACTGTTTTTAAGTACTATGGGCATGACTGGGTTAACTGCATGGGCAGGTTTAACAAAGGTAATTAGCCTAAAAGAAACCGATACCGTGTTTGTTTCAGCTGCATCAGGCGCTGTAGGTAGCGTTGTTTGCCAAATTGCTAAGCTAAAAGGCTGTAAAGTGATTGCTTCGGTTGGCTCTGACGAAAAAGCACAAATGGTTAAAGCGTTGGGTGTTGATGCAGTAATTAATTACAAAACGGTAGCAAACCTAACAAAAGCCCTTGAACAAGCGGCACCAAAAGGCATTGATGTGTACTTTGAAAACGTAGGTGGCGATCACCTTGAAGCAGCACTCAATGTAATGAACGATTACGGCCGTATTCCTGTATGTGGCATGATCTCAGGTTACAATAATGACACTGCACAGCCAGGGCCAAGCAACCTCTTTTATATCAACTCGAAAAAGCTCACCATGCAAGGCTTTATTGTGATTGATTACTTTGATCAGTTCCCTGAGTTTATTGAGCAAATGGGCGCGTGGATCGGCGAAGGTAAAATTAAATCTGAAGAAACGGTTTACCATGGCATCGAAAATGCCGTTGATGCATTTCTTGGCCTGTTCGAAGGTAAAAATAAAGGAAAAATGCTGGTTAAACTTTAACACTTAATAACTAATAAAGCCTGTATCTTAGTTGGTACAGGCTTCTTTTTAAGCAAGTTTAAAAAATACGATTGCCGATACCAGCACCAACCCCACATAGGAAAGAAACAAAATCCCAGCTTGGCGATGTTTTTTTGCATTCGCTCGCACAGTTTCGTTCTCTGTGGAATTTAAAAGTGCTAAACCCTTTTTAGATACAAACACCATAGGTACTTTTAAAAATCGCGGTGCACCTAGTTGTTGCCACAGTTCCGGCTCTAAAGTTTTAACCGATTGATAGTATTTATATTCAGCGCTCGCAGCATAAAGCATTAACAGCGACCACACTGAAACCAATATTATTGTTATTAGCATACGTTACCTGATCAATTTATTTAGTTAGGTTTAAAGTGTATGCCATCAAACAAAATTCACAACCCGCTAATTTACTTACTCTGCCCTGTACAGCGAACTACCATATTGATTCCTGAGCAAATGACCTTTGCTTAACCCTGCTTCAAATAATGTCATAATTAAACCAACAAAAGGTACAAACCAAATTAGGCAATTCCAGCCTGACTTTCCAATATCGTGCCAGCGTTTGACTTGAGAAGCCATTAGTGGCCATTGAAATAAAATAAATATGCCAATAAAAAAGAACATATCAACTACAGCAATAGTTTGAACCACAAAATAAAACCCATGCACAAACCAAAACTGTTTTCTATTCAAACGCCCATGAAAAGAAAACAACACATCAAAAAGCTCTAAATCTCTAGGTTTCGAAAGATAGACAGATCCGCGAGTAAGTTCAGCGTCAGGTGTTTTATATAAACTATCAGTCATTCAAAATCGATAAATACGCAAGTTCTGCTAGTTTCTCTAATGATGACGTTGCATTAGACTCAGGCTTTTCAGCATGAACAGAATAACGCCTTTTCGGGATCTTAACTTGAATAAAACCATGATTATTGGCCATATCAATACGCAGCATTTCACGCTCTTTTGGCGTTAAATGATTTTCATGGATCTTTTCAAGCTCACCATGATCAAGCCAAATAGCCGCACAATTTGGACATTCATCTATTTCAACCACTTTTAGTGGCGTAAAAAAGCGTCGCATCATCACCACGTCAGGGCAATTCGGGCAATTAATTCGCTTTGCTAAATCAACACATTCTGTTGGCAGGGTTTGTAAATGAGCCACCAGCACTTGCGCGGGTTTTAAACTTGGATCGCTAAAGTGAAATATTTGTCGGTTATCAAAAAATACGCCACCAGATTTTGATAAATACACGTTAACGTCGCCAATGCTCACTGCTTCAAGGGCTGTTTTAGTACGCGGGCAAAACATAGACCATCCTTGTTTTATAATTAATTTAGCGCTTTTATTATTAACGGTTTAAGCGGCTCAGGTAAGCTGATGTTACCAGCTAATACAAAGTCATGTGCTTCATTTGACATTTTTTGCCATGTTTTACGAATAATACCCAGCCATTTTTGTTCATCGTAATCAGGCTTACTACTTGCAAAATCAAGCATGTAATGCTCAATAAACACAAGGCTTGCAATGTCTTCAATCAATTGGCTATCAGGGTTTCGTTTTATGTTCTTTTTAGCAACGGCTGCGTATACGCGCTCACATTCTTCCGGTGCGTAACCCGCCGTTTTCATAAGGGCTGTTACACGCTCGGCATGAAAATCATATAAAGCCGTACGCCATTGATAATAACCTTGCTTACCCATAGGAAAATCACTGCGAGGAGAGCGCCAACGCTCAATATGTTGGCCTCGCGCAGCAATATGCATCAACTCATCGGCTTGTGGGTTGAAGCGGTTTAGCATATCGGTCATACGCATTGCATATAAAGACTCTTTTGCTAGCTCTTGATCATCTTGTTTTACACGATTTGGGTCGACAGCATTCGCTGCATCTATCGCTTTTATAACGGCTTGGTACATAGTGTTTAATCTTACTTGTGCTTGCAATTCATTGTATTTAGGTACAATTATTTTTTTAACTTGCTAAAAATTCAACTAAAATTCTAGATATTTGCTAGACAACCAGCTAACCCTAAACTAGTATTTTTAAAAGCAAGCTTAGTACTTAAATACCCACTTAATTTAGAGACGCCATTGCGTAATATTACATATTTTTCGTTGTTATTTACTTCTTTTTTTCTCAGTTTCTGTTTATTTTCGGCGATCGCACTAAAAGTGTTTTACGATAGACAAGAAATGCATGAAATTGAGCAAAATGCAGCACTTAACAGTTACAGCAGTAACCTTGAAAAAGCACTTGATAGCGCACTCCTTGGTCCTTACCTTGTTCGCGCCGCGATGCGTGACTTTACATACACACAAACTGAATTCGAAACCCTTGCCACTGAGATATTAACTCATAGTGATGGTAGCCAAACTATTCAACTTGCACCAAAAGGGGTTATTCAATACAGCTACCCGCTAACCAGTCACGAGAGTGTGATTGGTGTCGACTTATTCAAGATGCAAAGTATTGAAAAGTCATTACAAACAGCCATTGATACTCAAAAAATGCAAATCGATGGACCTAAAGAGTTGGCTCAAGGTGGTCAAGGCTTAGTCGCTCGATTACCAATTTTTGATCAAAATGAGTTTTGGGGGTTTGCAATCGCGGTGCTGCGTTTTCCAGAATTTATAGCAAATTTGAGCCCTGAGACTACTTCACACCCTCACCTCTATGAGGTTTGGCAAAAAACAGCGAATAGCTACGCGCCGCTTTTAAATAACAACGGTTTTGAGCAAAGCCACTGGTCAACTTACAACCTCGATGTTGAAAATCAACATTGGGTTGTGGGTATTAAAGACGAGTTTGCTTATCGAGCGCATGTTGAATTTTTAGTATTACTACTCATAGCTCTGCTACTTTCATCGGTTAGCTGCTATTTGATTACGATTACTTTTCGGTTACGTGAGCATGAGCAAAACCTCGAAAAACTTGTGCAAAAGCAAACCTTAGAGCTGTCTGAACAGGCATTTGAATTAAAACAAGCTCAGTCACTCAGTGGCGTAGGCAGTTGGCATCTGTCGCCTGATAAAAGCATTAGGCAATTATCATCACAAGCTAAATCGCTATTCAAAGAACAAAGCAAAGCGCAATCAATTACTGATGTCTGTAAAAAAATCGATAGCTTTTATAAAAATTCGTTTTTAAATTTTATTCATACTAAGCCTAGTAGCCCAACTGAAATTGAATACACGATTAAACTCAATGGAGAAAAACGCTGGTTTCATGAACACGCTGAATGGAACCCTAAAACCAACACCTTGGTTGGTACGATTAAAGACATCAGTGCTGAAAAACAACGCCAACATGAGCTTTACCAGCAAGCACATTTTGACTCGGTCACCGGCCTTGCCAATCGCCATTACAGTGAAAAATATATCGCTAGTTTATGCCCTGAAGACCAATACAGTAGCGGCCTTACTTTATTGTGTGCCGAGATCAAAGGCTATCGTCAATTAGAAGATATTTACGGTCAAGATTACTTAAATGAACTACAGACAACGATAGCTAACCGGCTAATTGAATTTTCTGACTTACATCAAGCGTTTTGCGCTCATATAAAACCTGGCTGTTTTTTAATATTACTAAAAGAAGCCATTTTTGATGAAAAACTCGCCGCCCTATTAGATAGATTACAGCATCAGGTCGGCGGTATTATTGAAACCGCTGGTAGCGCTCATTTTTACCACTTATACATTGGCGTGGGCTATCCGCATTTACAAAACATCGATGCGGCTGAGCAAATCAACACAGCCCTCATTGCGATGAATGAATGCCCTCGCACACAAAAACCGTTCACAGTTTATAGCCAATCTCTAAAAGATAAGCTTATTGCACAAAGTAACCTCGAAAGTGATCTACGCCATGCGCTTGCGGCCAACGAACAGCTAAGTATGGTGTATCAGCCAATTGTAAACACTCTAGATGGTACACTGATTGGCTGTGAAGCTCTGGTTCGTTGGCAACACCCTGTTCGAGGCTTTGTGTCACCGGTGGAGTTTATTGCCATCGCTGAGCAATCAGAGCTCATTAATTTATTATCACGTTGGATTGTTGCTAAGGTTGCTGAAGATTGCCACCGCATGGTTGATAACAATATTCGTATTAAAGTGTCGATCAACCTGTCGCGTAAGCAGTTCTCTGATGTGCATTTAGTTAAACGACTCAGTAAAGAAAAAGCTAAGCTATTTCCGGCTAATCAAAAAATTAATCTTGAGATCACCGAATCCGCCCTATTTCAAAATACCCAGTACGCCATAAACCTAATGCATGAACTTAAATTAGCAGGTTTTAATTTATCACTTGATGACTTTGGAACGGGTTATTCATCACTTTCGTCAATTCAGCAGTTTCCGCTAGATAACGTTAAGATTGACCGTGCCTTTATTTGTAACTGCGTGGATAACCCACGAGATGGTTTATTTTTACAAACGATGAGTGATTTAGCCCATCAACTAGACTTAACGATTACTGCAGAAGGGGTCGAAAGCTCAGAGCAATGGCAGTTGGTGAGTGATAAAGGTATTGATTATATTCAAGGTTACTTAATATCAATGCCCTTATCTATTGATGATTTTATAGCGTTTGACCCGGTTGCGTAAGGTCCACTGCCAAGCTTTGTTTTGGCTTTTCGATCATACGGGAAAGCTCTTTTTCACCATCCAGGACTATAATGGTTGGCGTATACATTAAGTCATACTGTTTTGCTAACCCTGCAGGGTCTAGCTTGTCGTAGCCAACGGCCACTAGTTTAAGTGAGCCTAACTGCACCTTTGCAGTATCGAGAAGCTTCAAAAATCGAGGCACTTCACGTTTTGAGTCATGACACCAAGTGCCCAAGAACACCAAAACCTGCTTACCTTGCAGTGCTTTTATAGTGCTTAACTCTTCTTTGCTCGGTGAGTATTCATCGTACTCTTCACTAAACGCAGAGTAGTCTTTAAGTAAGTCATCACGACTTATCTCTCCACTGTATGGAGCGGTACCTGCAAATGTCAGGGCAGAGAATAACAAAGCGGCGATATAAATTAGTTTTTTCATTTTTTAGTTCTCAAGATATTTTCTTCACCTTAACCAATTTAGCAACAACACTCCAGCAGGCTTTGTGCAAAGAATCGTTATTTTTTGCAGGTTAAATTGGCATGTATAGTAAAAACAAACTACTATATTAGAT
>NZ_JAKEVM010000095.1 GCF_022398475.1 Pseudoalteromonas shioyasakiensis
TTTTAAGGTTCAGAAACCGGTAATTCTTATAACAAACCTTACCAGCCATAAAAAATCTGCAATTTTATTGACAATAACAATGTTTGAAATAGAGGATGATAAAACAAATACACCTATATCGGATACAAAATGAAATTGAAGAATATACTTTTCCTGTGTTGTTTACTGATGATTATACCAACTAAAGTGTTTGCTTGGGTAGAAAGTAAAAACGCTACAGTGGATAAAATAATACAATGGCAAGATGATGCACCAACTTATTTTATCTTGTCCTCTGGCGCAGTCTGCTTCATACCCGCTGACGAAAAAAGTATGTATACATTAATTTTAAGTCTGAAGGCTACCGGTAAAAAAGCGCAGTTTCACTGTTGGGACGACGAAAAAGTAACACAAGGAATTAGTGGCCATAGAATTCATAGGGTTATTGCTGATAGATAAGCTTACTTTTTCAGACTTAATGTGCCTGTGCGTTTGGTACTGCTACGCTTCGTTTGATTTGGTTTTGATGAATGTGAATTGCCAGCCTTTGCTCTTGATTGACCTTGCTTGGCATCACTGCGTGCTTTTTTCACGTATTTAGAAAAGTCGCGCTTTTTTTCTTCTTCATTACGTGGCTTTTGCTTAGCACGAGCTTGCGTTGGCTGTTTGTTTTCATCAATTGAACGCTCTTGTGTTTTACCTGAGTCGGCAATTGAGTTATTGATCTCAGCCATTTCTTGTTCGGTTAAGTGACGCCACTGCCCTACTTTTAAACCCTTTAGGGTCACGTTCATAATTCGTGTGCGCTTTAAAGTCACCACTTCATAGCCTAAATATTCGCACATGCGACGTATTTGGCGGTTTAAGCCTTGTGTTAGTACAATGGTAAATTGCTGTGGGCCAGTTTGCTTGACCTTACACTTTTTAGTAACGGTATCGAGGATAGGAATACCGTTTGCCATCTTACTCACGAACTGGCGATTAAGTGGCTTATCAACGGTCACTACGTATTCTTTTTCATGATTATTACCAGCGCGAAGAATTTTATTAACGATGTCGCCTTCGTTAGTTAAGAAAATTAAGCCTTCTGAAGGTCTATCTAAGCGTCCGATTGGGAAAATACGTTCTGGGTAATTAACTGCTTTAACAATATTGCTTTGGATTTTTCGCTCAGTCGTACAAGTAATACCAACTGGTTTGTTATAGGCAATATAAACCAGCTTAGGCTTTGCTTTTAAAGGTTTGCCATCTATAAGTACATCATCGGCGTCACTAACTTTTACGCCCATTTCTGGCAAGTTGCCGTTAACAGTAACACGACCTTCTTCAATATATTTATCTGCCTCACGGCGTGAACAAAAACCTGTTTCACTGATAAATTTATTTAATCGCTTTAACTCTGTCATGGCACACTTCTGTCTGGATTTTAAAGCCGCTAGTTTATACCAGAAGCCTTTACCAAGCTAGGTAGAATCTAGGCTCTTTCACTGCACTTTTAGTGTAGTGCTGCGTTTTTGGGCTTTTCGCTCAATAAACTATGTAGTGTATCAAAATCGAAAGCGTACTCAGTGCTTTTGCTGTTTTGCAGTAAGAAGGTTTCAAAAGGGATAACCGACCAGTCTTTGATGTTTCTTAGCCAGCTGTAACTTTGAATATTGTGCTTTGTGATCACCCCAAGCTGAAACTTAATCGCATCGTGATTTTGCCAATAAGGGTTACCATTATGATGATCGATAACGCTAATTAGTGCCCACGCTCCCATCATAAAATGCCCGCCAACACTGGCTGTGAGTTTTTGTTGTTCTATTAAGTCTAAATTATCATCAAGCCAATCAATGCCACCAATGAAATAGGCTTTATCTTTTTTACCTTTTACTGCTTCTAGGGCACCTTGCGCCATCAAATCAGACGCACACCAAATCACATTCGTATCTGGGTATCGTTGTAATAATCGGCTCACTTTATTCTCGGCTTCTTGCTTATTCCAACTGGCATACACAACTTGCTCAAGCTCAACATCTTGTTTTCGTAAATAATGAACAAGGCCGTCACTACGGGTGTCAGATTCAGTGCCATAATGGCCATTGATAGCGACAAAGTGAGGCGTTTGCTTTGTATTTATTGCCTCATCAAGTAAGGCTTTGCCAAGTTGTTCACCCGCTTTGAAGTTATCGTGAAATACTTCACCTAACCAATATTTAAAGCGCTGACGGGGTTTACCGACTTCGTCTCGCTCTACGCCAACAATCGTTTCTTCGAGAGTGATAAAATTTACTTTGTGTTGTTCAAGCAAGCTCATTGACTGCTCTGCGCCACCTGGGTAATTGATTAAAATTGCGTAATCAGGTTTAGGGTTATATTGCAGGTATTGTTTTAGTTCGGCTAATTGAATGTGGCGATTTCCACCACCATAAATTGTTGTGAGGGAAACATTATTTTGCTTGGCAGCAACCTGCATCACATCAGTCACTTTTTGCCAAAATACATCGCTTTTAACAGAGGAATTAACTAACAGCACAGAGAATTGCTCGCCAGCATAAAGTGGTGAACAGCAAAGCAATGTAAAAACCAACAAGCAAACTCGCATTACCACTCCGCTTTGTTTTTCTTTGATTGTAGTATACGAGGAATTATCTAGACAATTTCCGCCAAATTAATTCACACGGACCATGTGTAAAGTACTGACTATACACTTTACAAAAAAACAATTGAAAAACAAGCACAACAGCAATAACCAACCAATAATCTATGCGATCAAAATTAAGTGCTGCGCTTGGGTATGCGACTTTAAAAAACAGGATAAAAATCACTGTTTGCATTAGATATAGAGTTAATGACATGCGTCCAGCTTGCTGTAGCAGTAACCAGTTACTGGGGGAATTTTTAACTATTTTCACAATGATGTGGCAATAACAAATGGCCATAGCTAAAGCAGCAAGCCAATTAATCGGTTCAGCAATCGCGTACATGAATACACTTTGGTCAGGCTCTATCATCAACCTTAGAGCCGTAAAACTTATCGCTGCAGCAGTAATCAACTTAAGCTGAGAGTGTGTTAAACCTTTAACAAATACCCCTTGTTTATATAAATAAACGCCCACCAGCATTAACCCTGCAGCCATCCACATAGTGATAAGCGGCACAGCAATAAGCATTATTATAAAAATCAGAAAGTTACTGACGAATCCTGCAAAATAAGAAGAGTAAGCCGCGTCATACGCCATTAAAAAACTCTCAGAGCTTCTCGTTACAGGGCTAAACTCTGGCTCTATAAAGGAGAGTAAAAATGAAATGAAGGCACCAAGAAGTAAAAACAGCATGCCCATACGCAGTATTTTTTCGTCATATTGCTGACTAAATTTAAGCGTTAACCAGCCTGCACAAGCATAAATAAACAAAATATCGCCAGCCCAAAATAAAAAACCATGGGCAAGGCCTATACATGCCAAAACTTTTAGCCGCTTATGTTGCTTCTCGACGCTTTGCCAAAGTTGCCATTGAATAACTAAAGACGCACCGAATAACAGGCAAAAAAGGCTTCTAAAACGCCCATCAATAAACACTGTATTTATGGTGTGAATGAGTGAATCTGAAAATGGTGGCGTAGCACTTGGGGTATAGTCATACTCAAACACAGCAAAGGTGTAGATGTTCATAAACATCAAGCCGAGTACCGCAATACCCCGTAAAACATCCATATTTATATTGCGCATAAATCCCTTATAGGTTTTGCCTGCAGCTATCGCTCCAATTTACCGCATTTTCGTATATCTTGGGAAGGTCAGCACTTTCAATACTTAAATAGGCAACAGCCTGTTCAAGTGCCCACCAACTGCCAGTTTCGTAAGCTTTGACAGTTTCTAGTATGTAATAGAGGATATTTTTTTCTTGCATGAGAGCAGCATGAATTTCGTCAGGAAACGGCAATCGATCCAATAGCTTTTCCATTGGCTGATCTAATATGGCATCGAGCAACGAAAACAGTCCCGTTAAAAATGCCTCACCTGTTTGTTGCTTAGCAACACGCTGCGCTATTAATTCGCAAAAGCGCGCTCTAACAACACAAAGCCGAGTAAGCTCGGCTGGTTTTGACTGGGCACTGTGGGCAGTAATAATTAGGCTAACAAACTTTTTCAGTCGTTCATGGCCTAAATATACAAGCGCTTGTTTTAGAGAACCAATTTTGCTTTTAATAGGAAACACGCCGCTATTAATTAAGCGCAGCAATTTATAAGCAAGTGCGGTATCTAACGAGAACAAGCCCGCAATTTCACTTATATTTGGATCTGGGCGCATGACTTCAGCATAAATTGATAATACCAGCGCGTAGTTGTAATCAATATCGCGATGCTGAATCATTTTGGGTTTAGCAAAGAAATAACCTTGAAAGAAATCAAAGCCCATTTTATAGGCTTTGTCGTAATCATCGGCTGTTTCAAGCTTTTCTGCCAAAAGCTTTATTTTTTTATGTTTTTTAAGCTTATTTACAACAGGGGCAATTTCTTCAAAGGGTGTTTGTTGAACATCAAACTTGATAAGACGAATAAGTTTTAAAAAGCGATCCCACTCAGGTTGGTAGACAAAATCATCCAGTGCCAACTTGTAGTTGTTGTGAAAAAGCTCGCGACAATATTCGTAATTTTCGTCGGTAGGTTCCATAGTTTCGAGTAACTCAATCACCACATCTTGAGTTGGCAAAAACGCGCAAAGGTCCAGCTTCAAAGACTCTGGACCTATATTAATTAATGCTTTTTTGCCCGACGTAATATGTCGGGTACCTAAATTGAGCTGGTTTTCCATAATGAGTCGAGCCGTTGCCGTACTCTCTGACACATCAGGAAAACTATTTTTTAAACTATCTCTAAATAGTAGCTCATAGGCGACAACTTGTTGACGACGATTAAAGACCGCTTGCCTAGCAACAAATACAGCCACTTTACCTACTTTTTATATTTTATCTCACACTAAGTAATTAATAGCTGAAATTGACAAAAAAGTCACTTAATTACCATGAATCACGCATTTTTTATTGATATAAGCCTGATAAATAGCCTTCTGCAACGGATTGCCACGTAAAACGGGTATTTTCAGCCTGTTCACATATTGCACACCACTGTTCTGGTTGTGATTTTTTAAGCTCAAGCGCATCGCTAAAACTAGTAACAAGTTCGTAGCTTTGTGATGCTAAACTCTCACCTTGGAAACTAAAACCACTCACATGATGCTCTACCGTATCACGCAAACCGCCAACACCGTGGACTAAACATGGCTGACCTGCTCGCATTGCTAACATCTGACTGATACCACATGGCTCAAACGAACTTGGCATTAAAAATAAATCGCCTAAGTGATACATATATTCGCCAACAAAATGTGCGTACCCTTTTAAAAATAGCAGGTTTTCTTGGCGAGCCATAACCGATGTCATAATTTGCTCAAGTTCAGCATCCCCTGAGCCTAAAATAATCATATAGCCGTTATGTTGTTTTAAGCGCTGACACAACTCATCTAACACCAGTCCTTTATCAAAAGGCTGGCGAAGTAACAGTGCTTTTTGGTCCGTTAAACGGCCCACACTGGTTACTAATGGCCCTGAAAACGGCTGAGTTTTAAATTTAAGTAAGCGTTGATGCGCGATGTAATAGCTTGAATCTAAAACCGGACTTTTTGCCATCCATTGAAATAATGCATTTTCGGCATGTTGATAAAGGCTCGCTAAACTAATGTCCTCAAGCTTCATTCCAGGGTATTCGCAACCATTAAGAATGCCCACTACGCGGCCTTGTTCATAAGCAGCTTGTAGGTCAGCTTCAAGCCCTTCACCACCAAAGAAGCCTTTTTCTGCATCACTAGGGCGCAATACTTCTTGGCAATACGTTGGCGAAACGAGGTGTACTTTATCAACCAGATTAATTGCTGTACGCATTGGATTAAAGCAATCAAAATAACGCGGATCGCATAATCGTTCGCCGTTATAACCTAAGCTTGGGAACCACGCTTCTAGGCTTGAGCTATCGCCTTTAAAAGGACGTATCCCTTGCAATGCAAGGTTATGTACTGTGTAAGCTAAAAATAAGTACGATAGTTTCTTATAACGGCTGTCTGTTTTTAGTAATAGAGCAACACAGGCACTGTGCCAGTCATGTAAATGCACAACATCCGGCGTGCGGATAAGCCCTTGTAATAAGGCCTCGCAAACTGCAGCGTTGAAAAGAGCAAACTTACTTGCATCGGTTGCAAATGGGCGGCCTGGTTCATCATTACAATAAACAGCACCATTATGGCGGCTAAATTCCCAATGAGATATAAGTAGTTGCGTTACACCTTCATCACTTTGAGCGAGCTTCCACACATCCAGTTTTTGCATTTGACCTGCAAATGGCACATGTACTACACCTATGTGATGACGCTCTAAATAATCAAAGCCATAATCAGGGATCACCACATCAACAGTAAGGCCTTTTTCTACTAACGCTTTAGGACAATCTCTAACAACATCCGCTACACCACCGACTTTTGCATTCGGTAATGCATCATTCTCTGCAGCTACCATCAATACATGCATGCTTTGCAGTACTCCATAAAACTGTTATACCAATCAGCAATAATACTTAATTAAGCGAATTGGTATTATTCAAATATAAATAAGGGAGGGACATGCCCTCCCTTTTTCATTTAACGCGATTGCTTAAGCAAGTCGTTTATTATCTTGTTCTTGTTGTTTTAACTTTTTTGCAAGTTCATTCAACATATCACGAGTTACCAACACAATCCCTTTTTTCGAGACTCTAAAGCCATTTTCTTTGTCAGCTTTGTGATCGTAGCCAATTTCTAGACCTGCTGGGATCTCACAATTACGGTCAATAATAGCACGCCTAATTCGGCAATTTCGCTGTATTTTCGCACCAGGTAAAATCACAGACTCTTCAATTTCACAGAATGAGTGAACATATACATTCGAGAACAGCAGTGACTTTTTAACTTTAGAGCCAGAGATAATACAGCCACCCGAAACTGTTGAATCAACAGCCATTCCACGTCTGTCATCATCATCAAAAATAAACTTAGCAGGTGGTAACTGCTCCTGATAAGTCCAGATTGGCCATTTTGGATCATAAAGGTCAAGCTGAGGCTCTGGCATTACCAGCTCCATGTTAGCTTCCCAGAATGAATCAAGCGTACCCACATCGCGCCAGTATGGTTGACCATCTGTATTAGAGTCTCTAAACGGATATGCAAACACGTTATGCTCTTCGATGATAGCTGGGATGATATCGTGACCGAAATCACGGCCTGAGCCTTCCGTTTCTGCGTCTTTTTTCAATTGTTCAAATAAGAACTCAGTATTGAAAATATAGTTACCCATTGATGCTAAGCAGGTTCCTGGTTTACCCGGTACAGACGTTGGCTCAGCAGGCTTTTCATCAAAACGACGGACACGATTACTTTCATCAACCGTCATTACACCAAATGTATCTGCAGCTTCTTCGCAAGGTACTTCAATACAACAAACCGTCATATCAGCACCTGTCTCAACATGTTTTGCTAACAAACCGCCGTAGTCCATACAATATACGTGGTCACCAGAGAGGATCATGACATACTTAGGCAGTTCATGACGGATGATATCCATATTTTGGAATACCGCATCAGCTGTACCACAATACCACTCGTCACCATATCGCTGAGATGCAGGTAAAATCTCTACAGATTCACCCAATTCTTTCTTAAAGTGACCCCATGCACGGTTTACGTGACGAATTAACGAGTGCGACTTATATTGAGTAGCAATACCAACTCGACGAATACCTGAATTAATACAATTCGACAATGGAAAGTCGATTATTCGGTGTTTACCACCAAAATAGACTGCTGGTTTAGCACGCCAGTCTGTTAATTCATGTAAACGTGAGCCACGTCCACCGGCAAGAATTAGGGCATACGTTTCTCTGGTTAAACTACTTATGTATCGGTTTGCATAACTTGGCATAACTCTCTCCGTCTTAAGCTAGCTGCTTTTCTTCTGTGTGTTTTGCTGTGCACTAGTGTCCAGTAATGGCTCCAAATGCCAGATATCTTCACTGTATTGACTAATGGTTCTATCGCTCGAAAACATGCCACTGGCTGCAGTATTCAAAATACTCATTTTGGTCCAGTGAGCAGTATCTAAGTAGGCTTGTTCAACTTGCTCTTGCGCTTCTACAAAGCTGGCAAAATCATGAGCAACTAACCATGGATCGTGCGGGCTCTTAATCGCCGCAATAATGTCGTCAAATAAATTAGGCTCAAACAAATTGAAGTGACCGCTCTCAAGTAATTGCATTACTTTATAGAGGCTGTCAGTTTGGTGAATAATCTGCTCAGGATTATAGTGCGCTTTGATATCATCAATTTGCTCTGCACGTGCACCAAATAAGAAGAAGTTGTCAGCACCCACAGCATCACGAATTTCGATGTTAGCGCCATCTAACGTACCTATAGTCAATGCGCCGTTCATCATGAACTTCATGTTACCTGTGCCAGATGCTTCTTTACCTGCTGTAGAAATTTGCTCAGATAAATCCGTCGCTGGGCAAATAGTTTCCATTGCTGTCACGTTGTAATTAGGTAAAAAAGCAACTCTTAAATACGGTTTAGCAAGCGGATCTTTGTTGATCACTTCTGCTACGTTATTAATTAATTTAATAATTTTCTTCGCCATGTAGTAACCTGGTGCAGCTTTGCCGCCCAATAGCACACAACGAGGAACAATGTTTGCTGTATCGCCTTGGCGAATACGGTCGTAAAGGTGAATAACGTGCAATACGTTTAATAGCTGACGTTTATATTCGTGAATACGTTTCACTTGCACGTCAAACATCATTTCGGCATCAAACTCTACGCCACAGCGGTTTTTCACTAACTCAACAAGGCGTTGCTTATTGCTGTGTTTTACAGCTTGCCATTGTTTATGGAATTTAGGGTCGTCATATAAACGACGTACCTGACTAACTTTACTAAAGTCTGCAACCCATTCATCACCAATATGTTGATTAAGCAGTTTAGCCAACTCAGGATTACAATGTGCTAACCAACGACGAGGTGTTACACCATTGGTTTTGTTGTTAAACTTCTCTGGCCATAGCTGATAAAACTCATTGAATAGGCCCGCTTTAAGTAGCTCAGTGTGAAGTGCAGCTACACCATTCACCGAATAGCTACCAACAATCGCTAAATATGCCATGCGAATTTGTGGCTCAGGGCCTTCTTCGATAAGCGACAGCGCACGTTGTTTTTCAACATCACCTGGCCACGCTAACGCAACTTCAGCTAAGAAACGCGCATTGATTTCGTAGATTATTTCTAAGATACGCGGTAATAATCGGGCAAATAAAGATACTGACCACTTCTCTAATGCTTCAGGAAGTAAAGTGTGGTTTGTATAAGCCATGGTCTTAGTCGTGATAGACCACGCTTCTTGCCAATCTAGCTCATACTCATCAACCAAAATACGCATAAGCTCAGCGACAGCAATACTTGGGTGCGTATCGTTTAATTGAAAAACATGGTAATCAGCAAAATCAGAGAAGTCTTCGCCATGTTTGCTAACCCAAGTGTCAATGATGTCTTGTAAACTCGCTGATGATAAGAAGTACTGCTGACGTAAACGCAGTTCTTTACCATTCTCACTGCTGTCATTCGGGTAAAGAACCATGGTAATTTGTTCAGCTAAGTTTTTACGCGCTACTGCTTCTGAGTAACTACCCGCATTGAATTCGCTCAAATCAAATTCGTCTGTTGCTTCTGATTTCCATAAACGTAAGGTATTTACAATATCATTCTTGTAACCCGGAATTGGCACATCATAAGGCACAGCTAAAACATCATGAGAATCTAGCCATTGACGGTGCTCACGACCATATTTATCAGTATAGCTTTCAACATGACCAAAGAATTTTACGCGCTTTGATTGCTCAGGTGCACTTAGTTCCCACGGGTGTCCTTCACGTAGCCAGTTATCTGGTTGTTCAATTTGATGACCATTTTCAATAGCTTGATTAAACATGCCGTATTCATAGCGAATACCATAACCAACCACAGGTAATGCAAGGCTTGCACAGCTATCTAAGAAGCATGCAGCTAAGCGCCCTAAACCACCATTACCAAGGCCTGCATCATGCTCAGCCTCAGCAACTTGCTCGAGCTCTGTGCAGTATTCTTGTAACGCTTTAGCGACTTGCTCATCTAAGTCTAAGTTCAAAATCGCATTGCCAAGTGCACGCCCCATTAAAAACTCAAGTGATAAGTAAGCTGTTTTACGGCGTTTTTGTTCATGGATTTGCTGTTTGGTCACACGGCAACGAGCAACTAATCGGTCACGAATAGTTAATGCTAATGCATGGTATAAATACAGTTGTGATTTACCCACTTTGTCACGCCCAAGGGTGTAATAAAAATGGCGTGATAAGTCATCATCTAGCGTACTTTCATCAACTGTAGGCGCATCCTGCCAGCCCTTTACAATACATACTTGATCGGCATTTTTAGCCATGATTTAGATCCTCTGAATTGGCGGTAAAAACCCAGCTGCTCATTGCAGCAATCTGGTGTTCCTTATCAACAAATTGTGTTGACATAGGATGAATGCTGGTCAGTGCTAACTGCCACTTTCCTTTTTCTAAACTAGGAAGTTGGCAAGTTACCGGCTCTGCTCCTGCATTTAATATGATCAATAAAGCTTGATTTGTATGCTTGTCGGTCAGGCTGTATATCAACACTTGGCGATCACCTTGATGCCAATCGTCTTGTTGCATATTGGAGCCTGATTCGGTGAACCACGCGACTTCATAACGCGGGTCATTATCGTGAACAAAAAAGCGATGTTTAAAAATACTGAACTGCTTGCGAATGCGCAGAACATCGTCAATAAATCGAGTTAAAGGATGACTGAATTGTGAGTCTTTCCATGCAAGCCAGCTTGTGCGATTATTTTGACAATAGGCGTTATTGTTACCGCCTTGTGAGTGTGCCATTTCGCTTCCTAATGAGAGCATAGGCACGCCTTTAGAAAGTAACAAAGTTAACAGCATATTTTTTTGTTGTTGTAAGCGTAATTTGCTCACTTGTGGATCGTTGGTAAACCCTTCGACACCACAATTGAATGAGTGATTGCCACTGTGGCCATCACGATTTTGCTCACCATTAGCTTCGTTGTGTTTATGCTCGTAGCTAACTAAATCAGCCAGCGTGAAGCCATCATGGCTGGTGATAAAGTTAATACTGTTAAGTGGCCCACGTAGGTTGTGCTCAAACAAGTCAAACGAACCATGTAAACGTTTTGCAAGCTCGCCAATTACGCCCTGCTCTTGTTTCCAAAAGCGTCTTATCGTATCGCGATACTTATCATTCCATTCACGCCAAGGCGCAGGAAAAGCTCCTAATTGGTAACCACCTGGGCCAATATCCCACGGCTCTGCAATCAGTTTAACTTGGCTTAGTACTGGGTCTTGATTAATAGCTTGGAAAAACGCATGTGCCTGATTAAAGCCATTTGGGTTACGCGCTAAAATGGTTGCTAAGTCAAAACGAAAGCCATCGACCCCCATCACTTCAACCCAATAACGCAAGCTATCAAGTACCAGCTGTAAAGAGCGAGGCGAATCAATATTTACGGTGTTACCACAGCCAGTATCATTAATATAATGCTGGGGTTTATCAGCAACGGTGCGGTAGTAACCTAGATTGTCTAAGCCACGTAGCGACAAGATAGGTCCATCTGTGCCCGCCTCTGCTGTGTGGTTATAGACCACGTCGAGTATTACTTCGATATCTGCTTTGTGAAGCGCCGCCACCATTTCTTGAAACTCGCTAATATCATCATTAACCAGATACTCTTTATGCGGTGTAAAGAAATTAAGTGTGTTATAGCCCCAGTAGTTTTGTAAGCCTTTGGCTGTTAAAAACTGCTCACTGATAAAAGCATGAACGGGTAATAACTCTAAGCAAGTCACACCAATAGTACGTAAATGTTCTATAAAACTAGGGTGGCTTAAACCTAAAAACTTACCTTGTAACGGTTTTGGGATCTCAGGGTGGCGGCAGGTTGCACCAACCACATGACACTCATAAATTACCGTTTTTCCCCAGCAGTGATTCGGTTTTTTACCTGTGTAAGGTGCCAGTTCACGGACTCGTGATTTTGGCATATCAATGGCATTATTAACCTGACTTAACTTTCCTACAGGCATTTGCCCATAGTGACGTTCACTCCAAGTAAACTCACCATACAAATCTCGGGCATACGGGTCTAACAGCAATTTGTGATTATTAAAAAATAGTCCTTTTTCGGGTGCGTACTCACCATCAGCGCGAAAGCCATACAAGGCGCCACTTTTCAAAGGGCTCACTTTCAGTGTCCAGATGCCACCTTCGTTCATATGCATCGCAAGGGTAAGAACTTCTGAATGACCGCTGCTATCAAATAAGCACAGAGACATATGTTGTGCTTGTGGTGCGTACACAGCAAAGTTTACGCCCTCACCAACAACAGACGCCCCTAAAGGTGAGCTCACACCGACTTCTAGTTCGACACTATGACTCATCGCTCACCTTCTTAAGGTAAATTGTCGCAAGGCCAGGCAAAGACACACTAATACTTTGATTAAAGCCATGGCTTTCTTTCGCTTGGCTTACAATTATTTGCTCTGCATGATTAGTTGCTTCAACGCCGGAACCAAAATAATCCTCTTTGTCGGTATTCAAAATAACTTGATAGGTACCAGCTTTTGGCACACCAATCACGTAGTCGTGATACACCTGCGGCGTTAAATTACAGATCACCACCACAAAGTCTTCAGCTTTTTTTGCATAGCGAATAAAGCTAAACATACTTTGCTCAGCATTATTGCTATCAAGCCACGCAAAACCCGCAGGGCTTGTATCCTGCTCGTATAAAGCTGGCGTGCTAGTGTATACAGCATTTAAATCTTTAATCGTTTGCTGCATGCCTCTGTGGCTAATGTGTTCAAGTAAATGCCAATCAAGCGATTGGTCGTGATTCCACTCTTTACGCTGGGCGATTTCTGCCCCCATAAACAATAATTTTTTACCTGGATGCGCCCACATAAAGGCATAATATGCACGTAAGTTCGCAAACTTTTGCCAGTCATCCCCTGGCATTTTTTCAATTAATGAGCCTTTACCATGCACCACTTCATCGTGGCTAAGCGGTAGAATGTAGTTCTCGCTGTAGGCGTAAACCATTGAAAACGTCATTTCATGGTGGTGATGCGAACGGTAAATTGAATCGCGCTGCATATAATGCAAACTGTCGTTCATCCAGCCCATGTTCCACTTATAACCAAAACCTAAACCATCATGGTCAACTTGGCGCGTAACACCTGGCCATGCTGTTGACTCTTCGGCCACCATCATAATGCCCGGATTTTTTGCATAGCAGCGCATATTGACTTGTTTTAAGCACTCAATGGCGCCTAAATTTTCTCTGCCACCGAATTGATTTGCAACCCATTGCCCTTCTTCACGGCTATAGTCTAGATAAAGCATTGAGGCAACCGCATCCACGCGCAAACCATCAATGCCAAATTCATGCAACCAGTACATTGCATTCGCAATTAGGAAGCTACGAACCTCTGCGCGGTCATAATTGTAAATATAGGTATTCCAATCAGGGTGAAAACCTTGTCTAACATCGGCATGTTCGTATAAATGGGTGCCATCAAAGCGATGTAAACCGTGAGGATCACTTGGGAAATGACCAGGTACCCAGTCCAGTATGAGACCAATATCTGCTTCGTGACATTGCTCGACAAAGTAAACAAAATCTTCAAAGCTGCCATAGCGACTGGTTGGGGCAAACAATCCAACAGGTTGATAACCCCAAGAACCATCAAATGGGTACTCGCTGATTGGCATTAATTGTAGGTGCGTAAAACCGAGCTCTTTTGTGTAAGGAATAAGATTATCAGCAAGTTCACGCCATGTGAGATAGCGCTCGCCATCATCTCGTCTTTGCCAAGAACCCGCATGCACTTCATAAATACTAACAGGCGCATCAATACTGTTTCGTTTTGCACGATTTGCTAACGCCTTTTCAGAAAGCTGAATACCTGTTTTTAGCTTTTGTAGCACTGACGCCGTACCCGGTGCTTGTTGCATCTTAAACGCAAATGGATCGGCTTTATCAAGCACATCTCCTGTTAGAGTGGTGATAGCAAATTTATAGCATTGATGCTCTTTAAGCCCAGGAATAAATAACTCCCATACCCCACTGGCAGGATGAAAACGCATAAAATGACGATTACGCTGCCAATAGTTAAATTCACCAATAACCGATACACTACTGGCATTCGGCGCCCACACTGTAAAGCGAACACCATCAACGCCTTGTTGAGTCACAAAATGTGCACCAAAATGTTGATACGCATGCTCTAAACTGCCTTCATTAAACAGATACATTGCCTGTTCATCTAAGCTGCTTTCAAAGCTGTACTCATCGTATTGTTGATGAGTAAATTCATTGCTATAGCTAACATCTAGCTGGTAGTCAGGCTTAGTTTTTGATTTGATATTTGCGATAAATAAATGACTATCACCTTGTTGCTGCGCAACGATTTTTTCTTTGCCAAGCAGAATCGAAACACTGCTTGCGCCAGGCAAAAAGCAACGAATTTCATAGCTTGTAGGGCCACTTTTATGCGCCCCAAGAAAGCTGAAAGGATCTCTAAAACAACCACTGGCTAATGCATCGATTTGTTTTTGATAAATAACAGGTTGTGCACTTTGCTCTTGACGAACACGACTTCGCATTATTGATTCCTTATCGAAATTAAATTGGCTAAGAATGACTGTTGCGCTTCGATAATCTGCGCCGCTGGACGCGACAATAAACGCCGCCAATTTGGGTACTCTTTATCAGTACCGGGGATATTTACAGGCAGTATTTGCTGATCTAAGTCATCTATTTGAATAGTAAATAGCTTTGCTGGTGCTGCCGCTAATGAGGATGCCAACGCTTCATAAACCGTAAAGGCATCTGTTTCTAACGATAAATGCTGATTTGACTCTCGTGCTATAAAATTAAGCATACGATGCTTTTCAATGTTTCTCGCATCGAATTGAGCCCGAGTTTGCTCATCATCAAGCAAACCATATTGTTGTTTAATCATAATATCATGGCCAATCCACCAGCCTTTGAATGGTGGTACGTCATGGTTGGCTATCATTAAAAGACTATGAGGAGCAAAATGCTCAGCCGCTAAAAACTCACCTTGGTGATCCTTTTCAAAGTAGAACAACCCGTTTGAATAGATTGCACTTGCTTTTAATGCTTCACGCACTTCATTAGGTACCACGCCTAAATCTTCGCCAATAACCACACATTGATTGAGGTGAGATTCAATCTTTAGAATTGCTAATAGTTGTTCAAAGGGATAATAGACATAACAACCATCTTGCTGGGAATTATTTTCAAAACACCACCAAAGTCGGCGTATCGCCATAACGTGGTCAATTCTAAGACCACCAACATCTTCCATATTGGCGCGGATAAGTGAGCGATAAAACGCAAAATTGTCTTTACTTAACTTCTGTGGATTAAGTGCCGGCAAGCCCCAATTCTGACCATGTTCAGCCCAAGGGTCTGGCGGAGCTCCAACATGTGCATTTTCGGCAAATAATTCATTTTGGCTCTTGAACTCACTGCCATCACCTGCACAGCCAACGGCTAAGTCATTAATAAGGCCAATTGCCATACCACTGTCACGGGCAGCTTGCTGGCAGATATTTAATTGAAGGTGAGCTTGCCATTGTAAATAGTTAGCATAATCACGGTCCCCAACCAACATGGTCGACAGGCTGTGTTTATGGGTTTCACAAAAACGAGTGAACTGCTGTTTTCGCTCTGCTGAGCCAAATTCACAAAAGTGTTTATATAAACAGCTAAACACTTGATATTTAAAGTCACTAACTGATGTATAATCAATGTAAGTCGCATCGGTTTGCGGTTTATCCGCTAACAATTTAATAAGTGCATTATTATTTCTTGCGTCTTCGCATAATGACACTGCAATATACAGCGGGTTCAATAACGCTCGGCTATTTGGACTATAGGGACTCGCCCTCTCTGGGCTGTGTTCAAACAGTAAATGAAGTGGATTAAGCAACACATAATCCATGTTTTTAGTCGCGGCTGCTTTAATAAGCTTTGTTAAGTCAGCGAAGTCACCAATTCCTAACCCCTCTTCATTGCATAAGCTATAAAGCTGAATGGATAAGCCCAAACGCTTTTTGTCATCAATAGAGAAGCTTTCTTTAGGTGTGATCCATAGCTGACTGTGAGATTGCTGATCTGCCACAGTAATGAGTGCATCATGATAACCAATTGGCATTTCAGGAACTGGCAATGCAAGCTCAAGATAACGAATACCGTTTAGACCATAATCACCAAGAATAGCTAAACCTTGTAAGTTTTCACAAGTAAAGTGAATATCAAGCGAAGGCACGCTTAGAGTACATGAGCGTGATAATAAACGCTCATCAACGCGTACTTTCAAAATTGGGTGGTGTGCCTCAATAATGCTTGTATGAGGCAACAAATTCAGCCATGTACCTGCATCTAATGCAAAATTAAGTTGGTTAATTGCATCAGTATCCTGAGTATCTACACCACAACAACTAAGTGCCTGCATGCGTGTACTTTCATCGAAAATAACATGCTCACCAGTGTATTTAGTATATTCATAGCCTATGCCATGCAGGTAATATAACTGCGAAAGTGACTGCATCAAAACACCTAAGCGCGTTGGGTATTAACAATGCTGTTATCAGTACCAAAACCGTTAGGAATATAACCATCTGCTTGGTGGTCATTGTCCCATGTTTCGCCATTGATTAAGTAACGGAAGTGAAATTCTTGATCTAGCGGTAAGCGCTGCTTGCATTTGAATACTTGTTCTTTTTTATTAAACTTCATTGGCACTGGCTGCCAATCTGTAAACTCTGCAACTAATTGCACATCATCAGCGTCAGGGTGTTGGAATTCAAAGGTAACTTCTGTTTCGTCTTTAGTTTTAAAAAAACGTTTACTTAGCATAGTGGGCTCCAATTCAACCAATTGGTAAATTAATCCTTGCCACAGTACCGCATTCGACGACTCATTCAGCGGAAGCTGTGCGTTTCAGGTTTCTTAACTTGCTTACTAAAACATCAAGTTTGTATCTAGTAAACCAAACCTATATTTACGCATTATGACAGTGCATCTGTATGTTTTTCGCACCACCATAGTGCATAAAACACACAAAAACTACAACAATCATATTGCTGTATTATTACGAGCAATAACTGAACCAAGTTGATAATAAAATATACTTTATTTTCAGTACCTTTTTTATCAACCTTATTCGCAACTTATAAAAAGTAGATAACAATTTAGATTGGGTAAAGTGAATAAAATTGAAGTGGAAAGTTAGAGCAATCATACTAAAATAAACACTACTTCTTTCGTCAAAAATACACTGTCAACTATTTATAATAACAAGACAAAACAGATTTACATCGTATAGCCC
>NZ_JAKEVM010000096.1 GCF_022398475.1 Pseudoalteromonas shioyasakiensis
TGTTAGCACAATATTAATAATGTTTATACTCGCTTATAAAAGAACCCTCCTTATAGTAAACCCTGTGTTTCATCTAGGATCGATTTTATCGGGAGTTGTTAAGAATCACAGGATGTGGGACAAAGCATTTAACCGAAGTAAAACATTGATTGAAGTTACTGAACCTCCATCAAATCATAACTATCAAAAAATACAATACCTGAGCATTTTTCCCAATTGGTCAAGGCCAACTATTGATGGTATTAAACACAGCATCCTTTTAGCAAGGGCATTTAAAGCTAAAGGTGACCTTGAAGTGTGTGAACAAGCGCTTTCTACAATACTAAATATCAACATTGATTACATTTCAACCAAAGGAAATACTTTCTTTACTGTAAATCCATTTATAGATAATCCTTTATCTTCAGATCCCATAATCAACTACACACTTGAAGAAGTGCGACAAAATATCAACATTGGCACCACAACTAATGATGAGCAGTTTGTTATGCAAAACATAAGGTTATTACATAGCTTAGCTTTAGCTTACTATCATATTGACTATTCTGATGAAAGAGCCTCCAAATGGCATTCTCATTTAGCTACAGGCTACATTACAAGTGCGATTGATGAGCAATGTATACCTAATAAGCTAGTTGATGTTACATTGGAGTCGATCAGGCTACTAGGCAACATAGCACAAGTTGAACTGGTTAAAGGTGATATTGAAAATATAAGGACTATTAGTAATAAAATATCGACTTACGCTTCTATCGGAGCAATAAATGAAAAATTTCGATGCATTACACAGGTGGGTATTGAACAGATATCGAAGTTGATGTTTAAAGTTATTACATCAGGAGATTATGATATTAAGATATCCTCAAAGGTGTTAACTGAGGACATTGCTCAAGTAGCAAAATTTTATATCAAGTCACCTGAGGTCCCTTTTTCAAATTATAAGAGTCAATGTTTAGGAGACTACTTCGCTGGTACATCTCAAACCAGTTTTCTACAATTACTAACTAATTTATGTAATCACATATCCGATCAAGATAATGATCCTGATGAAAAAGTAAAAGAGACAATATCTAGAATTAGTCAGTGGGCCTCTGAATCATATATTGATATTAAAGACTTATTTATTGAAAGTTTACAGAACAAATCTTCATTCACTTGTGACCTAATTCACTGGCTAGAACACGTTGTTAAATGCTTATTGTTTGTCTCACAATCTCGTCATACAAGTGATCATGATAAAGACGAGTTACTTAAATCAATCAATTGGCTCACTCACATATTTAGTTGGGTTCCCAATGAAGAAGACGCAGTTAGATGTGCAGAGTCTTATCAAATGACTGACGTTATTTTTAGTATTGTTTGTGAAGCCTATAAATTCGGTATGCATGACACCGTTACGGAATTAAAGCCACTACTGTTATCTTGGGGGAAGAAAGCAAGCTTCAAAGGCAAGGGCTGGCAAACATTAGAACGAGCAATTTCAGGGTATCTAATATTGGATCTGCTTGAAAACATTGAACCTGAAGTGACATCAAAGAACATACTAAAACTTTTTGAAGGCAATAGCGCTCTGAATAATGCAACTAAAGCTAGATTGTTGACACATCTAAATAAGCAATCAAACGATTATGATCGTAATCTCTATTCTTATTCACAAATTGAATATTCAATGTCTCAAGTAGATTCTCAAAAATTGACAGATAATTTACATTCAATAATTGAACAGCTTTCGAAGTAGCTAATCAGATTTAAAAACAGTATTAATTAACTCCTTGTTGCGGCTAAAGCTCAATATATCTTGCGCTTTAAATACTTGTTTTACAAGATTCAACCTCATTGCTGGACTAGTCGGTTTTGGCATTAACTTGCGCTTATCCTTGTATTTTTCTAAGCTGCGTTCATCTGTTAGCTTGAAAAATAGCTCTGCACATAAACTAGCGTCTATAAGACCACCATGAGCTTTACGATTACTTATATCAATACCGTATCTTTTACATGGATTGTCTTGACTAATATTTTTTTCAGAATTGAATTTGAGTTTGGTCAACTCCATCTCACAAGTAATTTCAGACCAAATGTCATTAATTGAAGACGGGTAGTTAATTCGATTTAGCTCACTATTTATGAACTGGATATCGAATGAAGCATTGTAAATAGCGAGGTGAGCATCCTTTATGAAGTCTTCTGCTACCTTTTTAAAAGTCGGTTTTCCTATTAATTCTTCACCAGAGATTTTGTGAACTTTAAAAGCGCCTTTTGTAGATTTTTTACCTTCAGGATTAATCTTCATATTAAACACATGACCTGTTTGCTTACCATCTCTATATTCTATGCCGGCTAGGTCAATGATCCTATGACCACTTTTATGCGGATCTAAGCCTGTAGTTTCTGTGTCTAAGAAGACATATTTCGTCATAATTCCCTATTTAAGAGGAATTATAGGTAATTTGACTGTTTTTTATAATATATATCTGAAACTTAAACGCTAATTGTAGTGTTCTTACTGGTACTTAAGTTGATTTTGTAAGTTTTATCTCTATAAGTGATTGTTTTATTTATAGTGTGGTTGCAAAAAAGCCACTGTTAAGAAACAGTGGCCTCCAAGTTCATTCAGTAGCCCGGCTAAATAGCGCTCTTTTCAGGTTCAAATTCAAAAGCTACTTTTTAGTAATTTGTACGTTACTTTCAAGGCCAATGCCGTTGTCGGTAATGTCTGTGGCAAAATAAACACCGACAGGTTGGTCGCGTAGCGAATCAAGCTCAGCCATTTCTTCATCACTTAATTGACCCGTTGCAGCAATCGTATCAAGCAAAGGTAATAAGATTTTTTGTACGTCGAATGCCATGTTCACAAAGCCATTTTTAGTAACACTTTGCGACTCTAAGGTTTCGGCAATCTGCGCTGACTTATCACCCGTAAAAATCACAATATGATTGCCTTTAAGGGCCATTTTTATATCAAAGTTAAGTGGCACAGGCGATGGAATGTATTCATTGATCAACACTGCATCACCATTGGCTGGTAGTTTTATGTTAGCAAGCGGCGGTACAAAACCTTGCGCAATTGAATACAAACCATGGGCATCAGTCGCCGATAGGGTAACGATGGCATCAAGCTTGTCTATTTGTGGGCCGTTGTAGTCATCAATGGTCAATGCAGCGTCTTGAACGCTGACACTCATGCCTTGTACGCCGTTTGCAAAGCCCGACATCATAGCAAGGCCAGCGGTGCTCACTTCTTGCATTTCATTTTGTAGTGCGACAATTGGGCCACAGTTAAACTCAGCTGATTTAATTGCACCCGTTAATGTGTTGGCTAGCGGCAGGACTTTTGCTACATCAATACCATAAGCAACACTCATCATTTGCCCATCAAGCCCAGTGGTATGTTTTGGTACAAAGCCACGTACGGCTTGTAGCGTATTAAGTAAGTCTTGATCTGTGCTTTGCAGTACTGCTTTTACGTCAAAGTCGGCGTAGTCGGCTGTAATACGTGTTTTTGTTGTGCCTGATACAGTCGCAGGCCATTTAGCGGCAATGGCAGCAATATCATCTTGGCACTCAGGAGTTGAAATCATTGCTAACGCATTTGCTTGCTGGGCTTTATCAAGTAGCTCTTTGAGCATCTGGTGTAAGCGAGAGTCTTCTTTGCCTGTTACAGCATTGGCGATACGTTGATGATCAACAAAGCCAACCGAGTTGCCATCAAGTGAGAAAGTTTTAATAAGCTCAGGCAGTTTTTTAGTCTCAGCCAGTGATTGAGCCGGTTTTTCTACGCCAAGGGCAATACGTAAATCTTGTTCATTAGAAAGCGCAGTGGTCAGCGTTAAGGTAGCCCAATTGTTGTGAGTTGATGCAATTAGGTTGAAGTTATCTAAGCCTTCAAGCTCAATGGCAAAGCGTGTGTAGCTTACGCCTTCAAGGCTTTCAGTTGTATACGCAATACCGGCTTCATCAGCAGATTGTTTAATGCTATTGATAATGCTGCTTTGATCAGCGACCTGAAAGCGCACAATCGGCATTAAACCTTGTGCGTACATCATGCCTTTGTAGTCATCACCAAAGCCCCAAATCGATTTGAAGGCATCGTAAGAGCTCAGTGATTGTTGGTATTTTTCCATCAGTGATGCAAGGAATAGGGCATTCTTATCATCAACAGTTTTAAGCTCAGCAATGATGGGCGTTAAATCGCTAGTACCTTTCATTGCATCTGGCATAAGCGCAAAATACTTGCTATACGGAAAGGGTTTAAGTTGACCATAAAAAACTGCCGTATCGGCAGGTACGTAGGCTAGCTCTGGTAAATCTACATCAACACTGGCTTTATTTTGTGAGTACAACAACGCACCTGCAACAATGGCAATCGCGCCCCCAGCAAGAAGCTTATTATTCATAGGATGAATTCCTTTTTCTTTAATTAGTTAAAAAACATACCATGAAATTTAAGCACTCTCCACTAGAGTGCTTAATAGATTTGTAAGCAATTATGAGCTGTTATAAAAGATCTTCGGCGCTAGGTAATGATGCAAATGCACCATAACGGCTTACAGCAAAAGCGCCGGCCTTCGCTGCGTAAGCAATGGTTTGTTCGATATTATCTGGAGTTTGACAAAACGCTTTAAAGCTTTGTTTGTTTTCACAGTGCTGACCAATCTTTGACAGCATGCCGCCAATGAACGCATCGCCTGCGGCTGTGGTATCAACCACTTTTGTAGCTGGTGGGCTAACTTGGCCTTTAAAGTCTGCGTGGTAAAAGCTGATTGCTTCGCCGCCATTAGTAACTAGCAAACAGGTTACACCCGCCTTTAAAATGGCATCAATAGTATGCTCAAGAGGCATTTCTTGATGGCTTTTTTGATTTAAAAACTCAAGCTCTTCAAATGACAGTTTTACGATATCTGCCAGAGAAATAACATGCCACATTCTATCTAGAGTATGGCGCATACTTGGCCATAGGTTTTCGCGCAAATTCATATCAAAACTACAAATTGCACCGGCTTTTTTCGCCTGAGTTAAACCATAAATTGTGGTTTGATAGATGTTGTGCTCAGTCAAACTGTTGCTGCATACATGCATGATGGCGTGATTTGCAAACATTGCATGGTCAAAGTCGTCCACTCGATACAGTAAATCAGCGGCTGGTGGGCGATAAAAGCTAAACGAGCGTTCGCCACTGTCATCAAGTGATACAAACGCCAATGCTGTTTTAGCCGCATCGGTGAATGTACAGTACTGGGTGTTTACCGCATGCTGGTCAAGCTCTTGTTTAATAAAGTGACCAAACATATCATCGCCTAACATGCCGCAAAAGCTGGTGTTTAGGCCTAGTTTTGCTGCTGCAACAGCCACATTGGCAGGTGCGCCACCTGCATATTTGGTAAATGACTCTGGTTGTTTACCATCAGATAAAAAGTCGATTAATGCTTCGCCAAAACACACTAAACTCATTATGCATTCCTCAAGGTTAAGGTTCTTAATACTTCGTAGCAGGCACCCATAGTATGGTAGTCGGTTTTACCTGCTGGCGATTTTTCGTCACTGTATGGTTGGTTTTGTGCTGATAAAATGCGATACCACGCACCATATTGGTGATCTACCATATGTTGCCAACTGTACTGCCAAATTTTTTCGTACCACTGCCAATAGCTTTCGTCATTTGTGGCATCAGCGAGTAGGGCAGCTGCGGCTAATGATTCGGCCTGCACCCAAAAGTATTTATCGCTATCACAAATTTGTTTATCTGGTGCAAAGCCATAGAAAATGCCCCCATGTTGCTGATCCCACGCGATGCTTAAGGTTTCATCAAACAGGCTTTTAGCGCGCTTTACCAGCCAAGGTTCATCAATATGGCGGTTTAAAATAAGTAATAGTTTTGCCCACTCAGTTTGATGACCTGGTTGAAATCCCCAAGGTCTAAATAAATGCTGCGGGTCATCTTTGTTGTAATCTAAATCGATTTGCCAATTTTTAGAGTAGTGCTCCCACACCAACTGCTGGCTGTGGGCTGCCAGTTTTACTGTAAAGGTTTCGGCAAGCTCTGTAGCACGTTTTAAATAACGGGTCTCGTTAGTTGCTTCAAAACACATAAGTAAGGCTTCGCATAAATGCATATTGGCATTTTGACCGCGATAGTGATCTGCACAGCTAAAATCGGCATTTTGCTCATCTAAATAGGCATTATGCTGTGATTCAAAGTAGTGCTGCTCTAATAAATCCCATACCTGCGAAATGGTATTTTTGCAGTCATTCACCCCTGCTTTTAAAGCAACCGCGTTTGCAAGCATTACAAAAGCGAGCCCATAACAATGGTTGGTGTCGTCTAACACAGTGACTTTGCCGTTATTACCTTGCTCAATAAGCCAAGCATAACCACCAGATGCTTGTTTATGCGCATGTTCAAGGTGGGCTAAACCATGTTTAGTGAGGCTTAAATATTCTGGATCTTTAAACTCGATATACGCCATAGCGTAATTAAACACAAAGCGGGTGCTCGACACTAAATGGCGAGTGTGTTTATCGTAAACCGCGCCATTATTTTTAAAGAACTGATAAAAGCCCGCTAAGCCATGGGCTGAATGATCAACACAATGGGGGTGATAAAAAGCAAGAGTATCTTGGATATGCTGCTTAAGAAAATCAGGGCTTTTAAAGTCAACTGTGGCCATGCGTTATTAATAAATCTGTGTTCATCTTGCAACTATAGCAGGAAATAAAAATATTGGAACGTTCCTAGTAAATCTTTGTGCTATTTTTACTTCAATGTGTAGAATCAAAGGTAACTTGTTAACGGAGTGAAAACCACGTGAGTGAAATAAATACAAACCAATCGTTTGTCGCCGATGGTTCGCAGCAAAATAAAAACTACCTGCTACCACTGACAGCAATGACAACCTTGTTCTTTTTATGGGGTTTCATTACAGTTTTAAATGACGTGTTGATCCCGCGCTTAAAAGGGGTATTCGATTTAACCTACACAGAGGCAATGCTGGTTCAGTTTTGTTTCTTTGGTGCTTACTTTATTGTTTCGCTACCTGCGGGTATGTTGGTTAAAAAAATGGGCTACAAAAATGGCGTACTAACTGGCTTAGTCGTGGCATCAATTGGCTGTATGTTATTTTACCCAGCGGTTGTAGTACATGAGTACTGGTTATTCTTAGGTGCGTTATTTGTACTAGCCGCTGGTATTACCGTATTACAGGTATCTGCTAACCCGTATGTTGTGGCGTTAGGTCCTGAAAAAACGGCGTCATCACGTTTAAATTTAGCTCAAGCACTTAACTCACTAGGTACCACTGTTGGTCCATATGTGGGTGGTATTTTATTCTTTGGTACAGCAGGCACATTAGCTGCAAACGCAGCAACTGCAGAATCTGTAAAAGTGCCTTACCTTATGCTTGCAGCAGCACTACTGACCATTGCTGTAGTATTTGCTTTCTTTAAATTACCTGTGATTGCAGAGCATACAGAAGAGCAAGACTGTAAAGCGAAAGGCCACAGCCTAGCTGAAGCGCCTCATTTAATGATGGGTGTTATAGGTATCTTCTGTTACGTAGGTGCAGAGGTTTCAATTGGTAGCTTCTTAGTTAACTATTTTGGCGAAGAACACATCGCTGGCCTTGAAGAGCATGCGGCTGCAAGCCTAATTGCTTATTACTGGGGCGGTGCAATGGTGGGTCGTTTCATTGGCTCTGCAGCACTTCAAAAGATTGCGCCTTCAAAAGCGTTATTCTTTAATGCCATGATGGTTATTGTATTGCTGTTAGTGACTATATTCACTGAAGGTGATGTCGCGCTTTACTCAGTACTTGCAATTGGTTTATTCAACTCAATTATGTTCCCGACTATTTTCTCTGTTGCTATTGAAGGTTTAGGCTCACTAACTAGTAAAGGTTCGGGTTGGTTATGTTTAGCAATCGTTGGTGGTGCCTTAGTACCATTAGTACAAGGTGTAGTCGCTGATACAGTAAACATCCAACAAAGCTTCTTCGTACCAGTGATTTGTTATGCATTTATCGCTTGGTATGGCTTAAATGTTGTACGTTTAGCTGATAGCTGGAAAAAACGCATCGGCTAAAAATAACAATTAATAAAAACCCCGCACTGAGTTGCGGGGTTTTTTTGTGCCATTTTTTTGCTATACCGAAAAAACTAGATGACAAAATGATTTAATGAATACGTATTCAGGGACGGTTTAAGTAATAATTAATAGGAACGTTCCAATTGGTTTTTGCTGCTTTTTTATTAATGTGACTTAAGAAGTGGAATTGGCTGCCGTTAACAAAGTAATTGAATTTCAAAGAAAGCGTACTTTAATAAAAGGAACGTTTTTCTAGTTTTAGCTTAATTTTATAAGACAAAGAGCTTTAAATTTGTTAAATATAATGAGGCTAACAACGAAAAAAATAACAAACAGGTTTGTCATGCAAAGCACTCTTAAATTTACCACCAAGGTAACTGTGGCTGCATCACTGGTTTTAGTGATAGTGCTCGGTTTATTCACCATTAATAACTTCATCTCTATGCGCAGCCAAACGCAGGAGCAGCTTTCGCTCGTTCTTCAAGAGATTTCTCAGTCAGTGTCGCAAAACATAGCTAACTGGTTAAATGCTAAATTAGCGATTGTTTCGTCAGTTGCTGATACCTATCAACTTGGTGATAGCAAAGAGCTTACACTTACGCAGCTGAACACAGCCGACAAAGCGGGGAGTTTTAAGAATACCTACATTGGCATCACGGATGGCACCTTTGTATTGAATGACCAATCTGTTGTCTTACCGCCAGACTACGATGCAACAACACGCCCGTGGTACAAGCTTGTTGAAAACAAAACAAACACTGCCTTTACTGCTCCTTATATTGACGTAACCACCAATGAACTGACTATTTCAGCTGTAGCGCCTATGCAAGCCAACGGTGTGTTTAGTGGGGTTGCAGGTGCCGACATCGACATGAAAACCATTACTAAAATCGTCAACGAAATTGACTTTTTAGGCTTTGGTTATGGTTTTTTACTAGATAGTGAAGGCCGCATTTTAAGCCACCCAGAAACTAAATTTAACGACAAAAACATGAGCGACTTATTCGGTAAAAGCTTGTCGTTACAATCTGAGTTTGTTGAAGTACAGGTAGGTGGCTTAGACAAATTGGTATCGTTTACCAAAATCAAAGGAATTCAAAACGTTGATTGGTATTTAGGTGTGGTGATCAACGAAGAAATTGCTTACTCATCAGTTGCCTCATTTAGAAATATGGCGGCTATTTACATGCTAATGGGTATAGTGGCGATTGTATTAATGATGCAGTTTTTACTTCGCTATTTAATGCGTCCAATGCAGCGCTTAAACGATGCAATTAAAGATATTGCGCAAGGTGAGGGGGATTTAACTCGCCGTCTTGAGGTTGAAAACAATGACGAGTTTGGCGAGTTAAGCCATTACTTTAATGCGTTCATCGAGAAAATTCATACATCAATCGAGCAAGTTAAAAATACCACCGTTGAGCTTGAACGCTTAGTTGAGAGTTTAGTTAACCAAACTCAAGGCACGCTCGACATGTATGCTGACCAAACAAAACGTACTGATAACGTGGCAACGGCAATCAATGAACTGACATCGAGTGCGGTAGAAATCTCAAATAGTGCAAGTAATGCGTCAACGTTAGCAACCAGTGCTAACAGCCAATCGTTACAAAGCCAATCTGCATTAGCTGACAACTTATCCGCGATTAATGCTTTATCTCGTAATATGGAGCAGGCGCAAAAAACCATTAATAGTTTAGATGCACACACTGTAAGCATTGGCCAAGTGCTTGAAGTGATCAAAGGTGTGAGTGAACAAACTAACTTGCTCGCTCTTAATGCGGCGATAGAGGCGGCCCGTGCCGGTGAAGCAGGTCGTGGTTTTGCGGTTGTAGCTGACGAAGTACGCCAACTTGCGCACCGTACACAACAATCAACACAAGAAATCGAAGACACCATTTCTCAGTTACAACAAGGTTCTGCGACTGCCGTTGAAGTTATGACGGCCAGTATTCGCGACAGTGAAAAGAGTGTTGAGCAAGCTCATGTAGCAGGCGATAAAATGGCTGAGGTAACCCGTGCCATTGAGTCAATCGATGAGGTGAACCACAGTGTTGCTAATGCCACGACTGAGCAAAACCAAGTGATTCAAAGCCTAGACAGTGATATACACTCAATTAGTGAGCTTTCAAATCAAGGTCAAAGCAATCTTAATAATACATTGAATGAGTGCACTAAATTGAAAGCCCAGTTCTATGAGCTTGAGCAATTGGTACTTAAATTTAAAGTTTAGTTGTTAAGAGACTGCAATTTTGGATCAAAATTGGCTTAATGCCATTACTTTAAACAGTGTCGACACGGCGGATAAACAGCGTCGTGCCTTCACGTTATTTGCCATGGCTTTTTTTGCCATCGTATTAATCACTTCGTTAGTGTTATCTAACTATCAAATTTACGCCTTACCGCTCACTATTATGTTAGTGGTGAGCGATATAACTATTGTGCTGTGCATGCTCTATTACTTTCGCACTGGTGCTTTAGTCTCTGTAAGCTGCATTATTTTATCGATTATTTTGCTTCTCTGTGTGGCCTTGGTGTACACCGGCGGCAAAGAAAACACCGCTTTATATTGGCTCATGTTTTACCCTATTGTGGCTTATGTCACTTTAGGGTTAAAAGTGGGCAGTGTGTTGGTTGGTATTATGTACGCTAGTGCAGTTGCACTGCTGTTTAGCCCCAACTTTGGGCAAGCGCATTACGGGCAAGTTGAAACCTCACGGTTTTTAGCCTCTTTCACTATGGTAATTTTGTTTTCTGGGATCAGTGAATACTTTAGGCAAAAAAGCCATCAAAAAATTGCTGATATTACCTTAATAGAAAAACGCGATGCTTTAACAGACCCACTAACAGGCCTTGCCAATCGTCGTTACATTTATGAGCATATTCAGCCGCGCCTTGAAGCTGAAGCGGCTAATTATTTACCTATGTCGGTATTATTAATTGATTTAGATAACTTTAAATCACTTAACGATACTTATGGTCATGACTTTGGCGATCAGGCATTAATAGCCTTTACCTCTATGCTGCACGATAAATTACGTGGCACAGATATAAAAGCCCGTTATGGCGGCGAAGAGTTTATTATTTTGCTGCCAAAAGCCGGGCTTAACATTGCCCATGCGGTGGCTGAAAAACTGCGTAGTTATGTCGCCGAAAAACAGATCCCTTATGATGTTGGGCAGTCTGTAACCATTACCTGTAGTATTGGCATTGCCAGCCTAGAACGTGGTAGCCAATTTAGTAAAGCGATTAAACAAGCCGACGACAACCTCTATAAAGCCAAAGCGAAAGGGCGTAATGTAGTGGTTTCTGATTTAACTGAGATAAGCTAAATGGCCAAGCTAATTTATGTATACGACCCAATGTGTAGTTGGTGCTGGGGCTACAGAGAAACCTGGTTAAAACTAAAAGCTGCCCTTGGCGATAAACTGGCTATTGAATATAAAGTGGGTGGCCTTGCGCCTGATTCAGATGAGCTAATGCCAATAGATATGCAGCAGTTTTTACAGCAAACATGGCAACGTATAGAACAGCAGCTTGGCACTCCATTTAATCATGAGTTTTGGCATACCGCGCAACCACGTCGCTCTACTTACCCTGCATGCCGTGCTGTGCTTGTTGCAAGGCAGCACAATAAAGAATGTGAAATGCTTTACGCCATTCAAAAAGCCTACTACTTAAATGCACAAAATCCATCTGACATCAGCACTCTTGCAAGCCTTGCTGAGCAAATAGGGTTAGAAAAAAACGCATTTATTCACGAAATAGAAAGTGAAAAAATAAATTCATTACTCATGGCCGAAATAAACCAAGCCAGAAGCTTACCTATTCAAGGATTTCCATCTTTAGTCCTTGAAAATAAAGGGCTATACACTGCTATCCCGGTTAATTATCAAGACTGGCAAAGCACTTATCAGCAAATAACATCTCATATTTAGTTCCCGAAACCCTCCAACTTTTGCCTTATCTTTGCGCAATATAAACTAATTGTTACAGCTGTCATATTTTTGTATTTTTTGCGCAACATGCTTGTCATTTTTCATCGTTATCCTTTCGCACAATAAAACAACCCAACTAGCAAATTAAGCTAACTTAACGAGTAAAGGTGTATGCGATGAAAGGCGTTAAACCACTGATTTTAGCAGGTATTGTAGCGGCATCTGCAGCAGTACATGCAAACGATCTAGATAAAGTAATTGATAAAAGCAGCGAGATAAACAAATCTGCAGCGCAATCACAAACTAAAATCGACAAGATTGCAGATTCAATGCAAGGTCGTTTACAACAATTCAAAGCCCTTAATAAAGAAATTGACGGCTTAACTGTTTATAACGCGCAACTTACTAAGCAATTAAATAACCAAATTGCAGAAATGGACGCGTTAAACGAGTCAATGGATCAGGTATCGGTTATCGAGCGTCAAATTACGCCGTTAATGATGCGTATGATCACAGGTCTTGAGCAATTCGTTGCACTAGACGTGCCTTTCTTAACTGAAGAACGTAGCAAGCGTATTGCATCATTAAAAGAAATGATGGATCGCGCAGACATCACTTCAAGTGAAAAATTCCGCCGCTTACTTGAAGCTTACCAAGTAGAAGTTGATTACGGTCGCACTATCGAAGCGTATACATCATTACTGAATGTAGATGGCCAAGAGCGCGAAGTAGATTTCTTACGCATCGGTCGTTTAGAACTTATTTATTTAACACGCGATGGCAAAAAAGCAGGCAGCTGGGATAAAGAAACAAAATCGTTTGTTGAATTACCAGATTCTGCAATCAGCCAAATCAATAAAGGTTTACGCATTGCACGTAAGCAACTTGCCCCAGATATGTTAACACTGCCAGTCCACGCTGCTGAATAAGAGGTTTGAGATGAAATTATTAACGAAAATGACAAAAATGGCCGTGTTTGCAGCTGGCCTTGGTTTTGCTGGTAGCAGCCTAGCGGCTGAGCCAATGGATTTAGACTCATTACTAAAAACATTAGAGCAAGGTAAAGCACAGCAAAGCGCCGAAAATAAACAACGTGAACAAGAGTTCATGGCACGTCAAAACGAACAAGTACAAATGCTTAAAGATACACAAGCAAAACGTACTGCAATGCTTAACGAATCAGAGCGTTTAGAAACTCAGTTTGAAGAAAACGAAGTAAAGCTAGCTAACTTAACAGGCACACTTTCTAACCGCATGGGTTCACTTAAAGAACTATTCGGTGTGTTACAACAAGTTGCGGGCGATTCAAGCAACAAATTCATGACGTCAGTTGTTTCTGCAGAGCTTCCTGGTCGTAGTAACTTCATGGATGAGCTAGCACAAAAAATGGGTTCAACGTCAAAGCTTGCTTCTATCGATGATATCGAAAAAGTTTGGTTTGAATTACAACGCGAAATGACTGAGCAAGGTAAAGTATCTCGCTTTACAACAGATGTAATCGTTGAAGGTGGCAGCAAAGCACAAAAAGAAGTGATGCGTGTTGGTGCATTTAACTTAATCGCAGACGGTAAATACCTTGAGTACACACCGGCTACAAATACAATCAGCCAGCTTACGCGTCAGCCTAGCAGCCGTTACACAGCAACTGCAGCTGATTTACAGCAAGCAAATTCAGGTGTTGTACCGTTCGCACTTGACCCTACAGGTGGTTCAATCTTAGGCCTTTTAGTACAAGCACCAGATACTGAAGAGCAAGTTCACCAAGGTGGTACGGTTGGTTACATCATCTTAGGTGTTGGTTTAATCGCTTTACTAATTGCACTTGAGCGTTTTGTATCTCTGATGATTATGGGTAGCAAAATCCGTCGTCAGCTTAAAGACACAGTGGCACGTGATGACAATCCACTTGGTCGCGTAATGAAAGTGAAAGATCAGTACCCAGATGTAGCGTACGACACGCTTGAGCTTAAATTAAGCGAAGCAATCATTCGTGAAATGCCAAAAATTACTCGTAACCTGACGCTAATTAAGATTATCTCTGTGGTAGCACCACTACTTGGTCTACTAGGTACGGTAACCGGTATGATTAACACCTTCCAAGCAATTACCTTGTTCGGTACAGGTGACCCTAAACTAATGGCGGGTGGTATTTCTCAGGCACTTGTAACAACGGTACTTGGTCTGGTTGTGGCTATCCCAACAGTATTCTTATACACACTTCTTAACACGCGATCTAAAAATATGCTGTTGATTTTACAAGAGCAAAGCGCAGGTATCATCGCAGAGCGAAGCGAGAAAGGAGCATAAATCATGGTGCTATTGATTGATGCAATCAATGCTCTACGTGATTTCCTCGACACAGGTGGCCAAGTTCTCTTGGTCATCGGTGTCCTCATCTTCGCGATGTGGTTATTGATACTTGAGCGTTTTATGTATTTCTTTGGTGGCTTTAAACGCTACAAGAAAGACGTAAAAAGTACTTGGAGCAATAGAGCAGAGCGTAACAGCTGGAACGCAGAGCAAATTCGCCAAGCGATGATTTCACGCGCTGGCATGCAACTAAATAATAACCTTGCGCTAATCAACGTAATGGTTGCGTTATGTCCACTTTTAGGTCTGTTAGGTACCGTAACCGGCATGATCGAAGTATTTGATGTAATGGCAATCACAGGCACAGGCAGTGCACGTTCGATGGCATCAGGGGTGTCTAAAGCCACTATCCCAACAATGGCCGGCATGGTGGGTGCACTTTCAGGGGTTTTCGCATCAACGTTCTTACAACGTCGTGCAAAACGCGAAGTGCAATTACTTGAAGACAACATGGTCTTAGACCACTAAACGAATTTTAGGGTGATGTGAGCATCACCCACTAGGAGACTAACAATGAGAGCGCCACTAGGTAACTTATTTCAAGAAGACGACGCTGAAGAAATCAACATGACGCCAATGCTAGACGTTGTTTTCATCATGCTTATCTTCTTTATCGTAACAGCATCATTCGTAAAAGAAGCCGGTATTGATGTAAACCGTCCTGAAGCGGCAACGGCAGTGAAAAAAGAACGTGCCAACATCTTAGTTGCTATTTCTGACAAAGGTGAAATTTGGATCAACAAACGCCAAGTAGATGTTCGTGCAGTACAAGCAAATATCGAGCGCTTAAAAGCTGAAAATCCACAAGGTAGTGTGGTTATTCAAGCTGATAAGAAAGCCACAACCGATGTACTTATTAAAGTAATGGATGCATCACGTGCTGCAGGCGCATTTGATGTGTCGATTGCTGCGCAAGAAGCATCATAAGGAATGTGAGCGATGCGTTATATAGTTGCATTAATCATCGCTGGTATCGTGACTGTCATGCTGTTTTTAGGCATGCAGGCACTGATCACTGGTGGTGAAGGGGCCATGTCTGAGCCCGTAAAAGGAAACGTACTTGATTTTGTTCGTCTGAAAAAAGAAGAGACAGTGCAAAAGAAAGAACGTAAACCGCAAAAGCCACCAACGCCAAAAGAGCCACCTCCGCCAATGGAATCACCGCAAATGCAAAACAGTGATCCTAACGCGAGCAATGCCAACTTTGACTTTGGTGCCAGTGTTGAAGCCGACGTTAACTTAGCTGGCGGCTTAGCCCTTGAATCAAGCGACGGTGAATACTTACCGATTGTAAAAGTAGCGCCTGTTTATCCGCGCCGAGCTTTATCGCGTGGGATCGAAGGCTATGTGATTGTTGAGTTTACAGTAACCAAGCAAGGCACAGTACGTGACCCGAAAGTTATTAAAGCTGAACCAGAGTCTTTGTTTGACCGCGCTGCGATGGATGCAGCACTTAAATTTAAATATAAACCGCGCGTTGTTAACGGTGAAGCTGTTGAAGTAGCGGGCGTACAGAACAAAATTTCTTTCCAAATTAACGGTTAGAAAAGAGGAATGCGATTATGAAACCTTTAAAAGTTGCCGTGATTTGCGCGGCTGCTTTCACAAGCAGCCTTGTAGTCCCAAGCGTTGTTAGCATGTTACCAGGTGTCACACTGGCAACGGCTTACGCACAAGAACAAAAAACTAAACGAGTACCTGCACTGCGCGAAAAAGTGTATAGCCAATTAGCACGAGCACAAAAGCTGGCTGATGATGGAGATGCAAAAGCAGGGTTAGAAGCTCTTGATAGTATTCAAGAGCGCTCTTCGAGCATGAACTCGTATGAAATTGCCATGATGCATAATTTCTACGGTTTTATTTACTACAACGAAAACGACCTTGATAAAGCAATTGCATCGTTTGAAAAAGTAGTAAACGAAGATGCGATTCCAGAAACATTACGTGTAAGCACCACCTTTAGCTTAGCGCAACTTGCAATGGCTAATAGCGATTACGAAAAGGTAATCAAATATTTAGCACAGTGGGATGTGATTAACGACAAGCCTAAAACAGATGCTTATTATGTATTGAAATCTCAAGCTTATTATCAGCTTAAAGATTACCAAAAAGGCATTGAAAACATTAACCTAGCTATCGCAGAAGCCGACAGCAAAGGTGAAATGCCAAAAGAAAACTGGTTAATCTTACAGCGTGCAATGTACTACTCACTTAATCAGTCTGACAAAGTGGTCGAGGTACTTGAACGTTTAGTTAAGCTTTACAACAAGCCAGAGTATTGGGTTCAGTTAGGCGGAATGTACGGTGAAACGGGCGCAGAGAAAAAGCAATTAGCTATTTTAGAAGCGGCATATCAACAAGGTTTCATGAAATCTAAATCAGATTTACGTCAATTATCACAAGTGTATTTATACAACGGCCTGGCTTTTAAAGCGGCAAATGTTATGAGTAAAGCTATGCAAGACGGTGTCGCTGAAAAATCAGCGAAAAACTATGCCTTTGTTGCAGAAGCGATGGTACAAGCAAAAGAAGCTGAAAAGTCACTTGCTTACTTTGCAAAAGCCGCTGATTTAGTAACGCATGGTCAGTACGAACAACGTATTGCAGAGGTAAGCATTAATCTTGAAAAATACGAAGAAGCAGCGGATGCAGCACGTAAAGCACTAGATAAAGGCGGCTTAGAGTTTGAATCAAATGTGTATGTAGCCCTTGGTATGGCGCAATACAATTTACAAAACTTTGATGCCTCGATTTTAGCGTTTGAACAAGCGGAAAAACACAAAAAGTCGCAGCGTTTAGCTGAGCAATGGATCAAGTATGTGAAGCGTGAAAAAGTGCACGCCGAAACATTACGTACCGCTTTACTCTAAAATGGTATTCAACAGGTAAGCGTACAAAAGAACTAATTTATAATCGCAACACCAAAGCTGCCTTCGGGCGGCTTTTTTCCGTTCCTAAAATTAACTAACTTACTCTTTTTTATATAATTAATATTGTCATTTTATGTTTATTAAAGTGTAACTAGTTTGT
>NZ_JAKEVM010000097.1 GCF_022398475.1 Pseudoalteromonas shioyasakiensis
GTATATAATAAAGGCAATAGCCAATAATAAAATTATTAATACAGTGATAGAGGCAGTCATAGCGATACTGACTTGAGCAAAATCTTTATCTGCGGCGTTTTTAAACTTGTTAGCCTCATTGATTTGTAAGTTTATTAGCCCTTGATAGCTTTCACTGAGAGGGTCAAACACATCGTAAAGATTTTTTACGAATACCTCGTTAGGTACTGCTTTAAGTTGGTCACTTTTTACTTGGTTTAAAAATGTGCTTAGTTCGCTTTCTACTACAGCGAGATTCTTTTCCACGATATTAACTAAGCGCTGCTCTTCTGTGGTTAGCTTGGTCCCTAAGTAGCTTTTCCATTTGCTATCAGCAACATTTTTTGCATTTTCAACGGCGGATAGAAAGTCAGTTTTTGAAATTTGCTCAGCGCGGTATTTATGGAATAGATCAACAATGCTAACTGCGTAATTGTCCGATACTGTTTTTATCTGCTCAAGGGGGATGACTCTATCGTCATACAAACTGTCGATGCCTTTTACCATGCCCGACATAATAGACATTGTAAAAATAGAGGTGATCACAAAAACTGTAACCGGTAACAAAGCCAAGACGGCTAATCGCGTACGAACGGTGTAGTTATTTAACATGAGCGTGCAAATTTTTGTAAGGACTTAGTATTAAAGCTAATAGAGAAATAGTTTTAAGCAAGTTTTTGCAATTGTTTTGCAGGCTTTTTCTTAAGAGATATATCTATTACGACTCAAAGGTAGCCACAGAGGGCGTTGGCTCTGGTTAAGGTAACAAAGCCAGTATTTACACTGGCTTTGTTTTGTTCCTGTTTTTACATTAATGGCCGCGATTAGGCATTTGCCTTTGCGTATTGCGGCGCATTTGTTGACGCTGCATACCTTGCTGACGTGCTCTATTTGCCCTATTTAATTGCTGCATACGATTTTGTTGCCTATTTTGAGTGTGCTGGCGTTGCTGTAATGTTTGCTTCGCTTTACTTTTATCTATGCTTTGCAATTTATTTTGCACTTGTTGGCGGTCAATATTTTGTGCCCGATCTTTGATTTGTTGCTGTTTATCGGTAGGTAATGTTTGCCATTTACCCTCAACACGTTGCTGCCATTTATCGGCATCATGCTTGAGCACGTTACCTTTTTGGTCGGCGAACACGTTGTTTGCTTTATCGCGTTGGCTGATGGCTGTTTTTAAATCGCGTTTCACTTGCTGCTTTGAAGCAAGACGAGACTTACTCTGATCGCGTTTATAAATATTATGCCTTGGTTGCTTATTATGGTGGCCAGGTTTATGACCGACATTAATTTTGTTACCAATATTGATGTTGCCATTATTAATAATAACTGGGCCGCGGTAACCACCGCCATACCAGCCATTACAGCAATGATAAGGTCGATAATGGGTTGGCCATCCAACATTCCAATTCATACCTAGATTTAAAAAACCATTGCTCCAACTTAAGCCAAACGACCAACCCGTCCAGTTGTTATAGCCAATATTAAACCCCCAAGTTGGTGGGCGAGGGTAGTAGTAGCCACCGCCCCAGTATGGCGGGTAATACCAACCCGTTCCATACACTGGCACGCCATAATAAGGGTATGACCACATGTAACCTGGGTAATAACCAACATACACCACCTCAGGAGTTGATTCGTATATCTCGACGTAAGTGACGTTGTAAACGGGGGAACTTGGAGGAATTTTTGCGATGTCATCTTTTGGAATGCTATCAGCAACAAGCCAAGGGCCTTGTGCGGAGTCTGCCTTAAACCACACTGCATTATCGACTGCATAATATTTGCCTTTAATTTGCAGCACTTGTGCATCGGTATTAATGGCATAAGAAACTTGCGTGCCCGGGATCCGTTCAAACTTAGGTTTACCATCATAATACACAGTTAAACTAGTGTCTTTACGGCTGATAGCCGCTGTTTGCGGCACTTTTGCATCTAATATTGCTTCGTCAGCTTCTTCAGTGCCAGCAACTGAAACTCTGAGGCCCCCTAAATCTGATTCAGGTGGAATATTGGCAAAGCTTTCTGGTAGTTCGTCGCCACGTACAAAGGTCCATGGGCCTGTTTGTTGTTTTGCGCGATACCAGCGTCCAGATAACAAGACATACATGTTATTCGTTTGCATTTCACGTAGCCACGGGGTTTCAGTGTTAAACACATACATGAGCTCGCCACCGGTTAAGCTTTTCCATTTAGCTGCGCCATCAGTTGAAATAAGTTCGGTGGGTTTAGTTGTAACAACAATGGCTGGTGGCGCACTTAGATCTGAGCTTTCGGTATCTTTAGGAAGCATTTTTACAAGTTCAGCCGGTGGCGACTGAGTATAGTCATAAGGCCCTTTGGCTTGTTTTGCCTGATACCAAAATTGCCCATCGGTGAGATAACATAGTTTGCTTTTGCTATCTTTAATCACTGTCATGGCAGTGTTTAAAGCGCGCTCATATTGGCTGTTTTCAATTTTACTAAACTTAGGTTCACCATCAAAACTCAATAATACCGACAGTTGCTCTGTGAAAATAATCGTTGGAGGGTCGGTTTTTAACTGCGTTAAACTTTGTTCTGCTGCTTCTGCACTTTCAAGACTAGCGGTCAGTTGCGAAAGCGAGGTTTCGAATTGACTGGTTTTTATTGCTTCATTAACGACAGCAGTAAACTTTTGTTCGCCTGCATCTTTTGACTCAGGCCAGCGTACATCGGTGACAGTCATATTGCGAACGGTGACGGTATCGTTTTCGCGGTCAGTATCTAGTTTAGCGGTAAACCAAAATACGCCAAACACTGCGTCACTACCTGAAACCGAAAATGACATTGCTGCACGGGCTGTTAAAGTATTACCGTTTAGTTTCTCGGGTTGTGGCTGGTAAACAATGAGTGTGCCTTGTGATGTTTGCACTTGTTGAGGCCATTCAATAGCTTGGCTAAAAAATGAAAAAAAACATAGAAAAGAGAGTATTAAAAGCCTGAGGGCAGTGATAAAGGGTAGGGGGAGTTTCATGGTCAATCCTTGGCTAACATAACTCTTTAAAGTATAGCCAATGACATCGAAAACGCTTAAAAATTGTTCCTATTTTTAAAGCGTTAGCTTAGGCAACTTGAGTTAAAAAATGTGAGCCCGCATTTAAGCCCATTTCATAACCCGCACTGAGTTTTTCAAATGATTTTGTTGTTCGACCAACAGCAAAGTTGGGTGGCGGTGCAATAATATTAATTTTACAATCACTCGGCGGATTAGTAATAAAGTCAATGCTTTGATTGTAATTTTCTGCGCGTCTTAAGGTGGCTTCTGCTAATGCAGGGGTGTTTTTATAAAGACGTTTAACGAACCAAGGCGCTTTTGAAGGCTTTTTCTTATAGCCAAGAGGCTGAGATAAAATAACGGTGATTTCTTTATTACCCATCTCGTATGCTTTACGAATAGGAATAGAATCTGCCACGCCACCATCAGTAAGTTGCAAATTGTCGATAACAGGAAATTCTCGATATGCAATCGGCAGCGCACATGAGGCTTTTAATTGCTCTTCTAGAAGTGTTGCATTTGCTTTTAAGTACTCTGCCTGTCCAGTTTGTATATTGGTTGTGACTATATAAAATTCACTGGCTTGTTTTTCGAAGGTGTCGAGATCTAGGCGAATATCACGGATGGTTTCTTGCCACAGCCAGTCTAAATCAAATAGGTGGCCACCTTTGATAAAACGAACAAAATCAATAAATTCAGGTCGGCAAGAGTAATCGGTAATCACTGCATGGTTACGTTTGTATTGGGCGCATAAATAAGCTGCGATGTTAGTGGCTCCGGCAGAAACGCCATAGCATTGATTAAAAGGTTGGTAATTAGCTTGAATAAAAGCATCCAGTACGCCAGTGGCAAAAATGCCACGCATTGCACCACCTTCTACAACGAGTGCCTTATTATTGTTCATTTTCGCAACCTTGCTTGTAACCGTGAGTGCTTCTAACCATAGCAAACACGGTTACAAAACTAAATAGAGTTTTGGCTCTAAATGAGGTTTGACTATTGCTGAGTTATACCGCCTCTACCCAGAGTACACCAACTTGTTTGTCGGTTACTTTTACTTTGCTACCAGCAGCAATGGGAGACTGACTTTTTAATTGCCATGTAATACCCGAATACTGATGTGTGGTTAACCCTTTATCATCAACATCGGCATTAACGACAAAGGTAAGCTCAGCAAAATCGCTATGTATCGGCTTAGTATCGGTTTTATCCTGCATGCGTTTGAGAGGTTTCCAAAGCACGAGAGCAAAACCAAGAGTAAACACGATATTGCTCCAAAGCGCGGTAGTGTAACTCGTATCAAGTAGACCTATATTCATTAGTAAGCCACTGGCAAATAAAGATAAGCCTAAAAACAGTAATACATAGGTACTCATACCCAGTACAGCAACTTCAACAATTAGCGCGATAACACCTATAATCATCAGTGCTTCGGCTAAATGGTTATCTAAAAATGCCATTAGCTCACCTAACTTTTTTGCTTTTTATTCAAAGAGTTAATGATAGACATACCTTGAGCTACAAGCGAGCTTGCGTCAGTACCACTTTCAGGAAGTAATACCACAGATGACTCACGAGCAATGGCTTCTTTAGCGGCAATGGCTTTAGTGGCTAGGTCGAGTTGAATTGCTTTTTGGCCTTGCTCTGTATCGGCGGCTTCACCCACTTTACGTAGTGCATCTGCTTGTGCTTCAGCAACGGCGATAATCGCTTTCGCTTCACCTTCAGCGCGTAAAATTTGCTCGGCTTTTTCAGCTTCGGCAGCAAGGACCTGGGCTTGCTTTTTACCTTCTGCCACATTGATGGCAGACTGACGGTCACCTTCAGACTCTAAAATTTGCGCACGTTTTACACGCTCAGCTTTCATTTGTGCTTCCATGGCTTCCATTACAGAATTAGGTGGCACAATATCTTTAATTTCGTAACGTAAAACCTGAATACCCCAAGGCTCAGATGCTTGGTTAATCGCGGTAACTATGTTGGTGTTTAACATGTCGCGCTCTTCAAAGGTTTTATCTAGTTCCATTTTACCAAGTTCAGAACGCATCGTTGTTTGGGATAGCTGAGTAACCGCAAATACATAGTCATCAACACCATAAGTGGCTTTATACGGGTCAAGCACGCGGAAATACAGCACACCATCGACGATAAGCGAGATGTTATCTTTGGTGATAGCAGACTGCGAAGGCACATCTTGCGCTTGTTCTTTTAAGCTGCGGTCAGCGGCAATACGGTCGATAAATGGCACAATAAAGTTTAAGCCGGCTTCTTTGGTCGAATGGTACTTACCAAAACGCTCGATTAACCAGGCACGATTTTGCGGCACAAATTTAACGCTACTTTTTAGTAGCACTAAAACAAAAATTAGAAGAAAGACTTCTACATTTAACAACAGGTCTAAAATGCTAGAAACGGGGTCCATGTACTTTCCTTAATACAATTAATATTATTTTTCACTGCTCAGATTACCACCACAAAGCAAAGCACGCTATTGATTTGTAATCGTTACCTATTTAAGTGCAGTTTTATTCTTTATGCATTGTATTAATAATTCAGTGCATGTTTTATCAAATACATGTGTTGATCAGCTTGCGCCACAATTTCATCGGCTGTTTTTTGTGTACCTAAAAACATGGTGACGCCGACACTGGCTGAGCCCTTATAGTTAAGATTTTGGTGAATAAACTCAACTTCGATGGCTATTTGCAGTTTATCGGCAACGCGATAGGCATTTTGTTTGGCTGTTTGCTCATTTCGGCTTAGCCCTTCAAGTAATACAACAAACTCATCGCCACCAATGCGGGCTAAACAGTCTTTTTCGCGCACAACTGTTTTCATTCTTTGTGCAATCTCAACAAGATAAGCGTCGCCGGTATTGTGGCCATATTGATCGTTTAATTTTTTAAACTTATTAAGGTCGATAAATATTACTGCACCATAGTTTTGGTCGCGTTTGCTCATTTGTAACGCAAGCGATAAGCGAATATAAAAATAGCGGCGGTTTAAAAGTTCAGTTAGCGGGTCGGTGGAGGCAGCGTAGAGGAGTTGTTCTTCAAGGTGTTTTCGTTCGGTAATGTCTGTTGCAATACCTAAAATGCCGATGACTTTGTTAGGCTCTGTGTCGCAAATAATAGGGGTTTTCACTTCCCAGAAAATATATTGGTGTCCGTCGGGAAAGGTAAGCTCAACTTCTTCACGGGTACGCTCACCGCTGAGCACCCGCTTGTCTATTTTTGCTAGCTTTTTTACGTCAGGAATTGGGAAAAAGTCCACATCACTTTTATGTTGTAATTCTTGCTCAGAGCAAGCAAATAAACCCAAGGTAAGCTTATTAGCATAAACGTAATGCCCGAGCTCATTTTTTATGTAAACGTATGCGGGTACGTTATCAAGCGCAAACTTTAATTCAGCAACATGAACGGGCAATTTAGAGTTATTAAGTTCGGCCACAATATGTCCCTATATAACAAGCCATAAATTGATAGTGAACGAAAATATCTTATTAAACAAGACTGACCACAGAGCAAAAATTATAACTAATGATTTAGGTATAGTTATGAAAAATAAATAAAAAATTAATAGTTAGGATGGGTGATGAACTTTGTTATTAGGTGTATTTTAGACTCGTTTGGTTATCTCAAATTTTAACTATTTTTTATTACTGTGTGATTAAAAACTTCCTTGTTTTTAGTCATCACTTTGGCTTTTATGCTTTGTTGAGAATGGCAAGGTGTTTCGTATGATGCGCGCTAAATAAGCGACAAAAAATATAACCCGTTACAAACATTGATAAGCTATAGGTTGCTCCAGGAATTGCCATGGCGGCATTATTGATTAAGGTACTCGCAATTAAAATGGCAAGGGTGCCATTTTGTAGCCCAACTTCAACCGCAATGCTCATTTGTTGCTTGTGATCTAAGCCCGATATTTTTGCAAAAAACAGCCCTAGTAACAGCGTGCTGAGGTTTAATGTCAGCGTTGCAATGCCACTGGTCGCAAAAAAGCTCAGCATTTGGCCAGCATTTTTATGAATAATGCTAAGCACTATCACAATTAAGAATACACTCGAAAAACGACGTATAAAGGGTTCTATTTTCAAGCTCAAATGGGGTTTAAAGTGATTAAATACCATTCCTAAACAAACAGGAAGTACCGTTATCATCAGCATTTGCACTATGGTTTTAATCACTGGCAAAGCGAATTCGTGGCCCGGCACACTCAATGTATGCATGGCAAAATGCATAATCAGTGGCAAGGTAAACGGTGAGATAAATGTTGCTAGCGTTGTTAGACTTATTGACAGCGCAACATCCCCTTTGAATAAATAGGTATAAAGGTTTGAGGTCACACCACCCGGGCAGCAAGCCACTAAAATCAGGCCAATAGCGAGCTCTGGGGATAGGGTAAAACTCATTGCTAATAAAAACGCAACGCTTGGCAATAACAGTAGTTGGCAGCTTAAGCCTATTGAAAGTGCTTTGGGGCTAATAAATAATGCCCTAAAGTCTTGCTTTTTAAGCCCTAACCCCATGCCAAACATGATGATAAATAGTGCTAAAGGCAGCACTATTTTAGTCATGATATCAATTTGCATGGTATATCCTTATTGATCGTAACCCGGACTTTTATTGTCGAGTAAGCGCAGTAAGGCAGGCCAAGCAATTGCGCCGCCCAGTCCCTTAGTAGCAACTTCAGTTTGCCCTTTGATACCCTCAATAATCGCGCTAGGTACTTGTACGAGTTGCTCGGTATTTTGTGAAGTACGAGTTTGTACAGCGCATGCAGCTTCAAAAACATACATAAACAAAAATGCATCAGCGACCGTTTTACCCACAGTTAATAGGCCATGATTACTTAGCATTAGAAAGTTATTAGAACCTAGGTCATTCACTAAACGGTCTTGCTCTGCAGGATTAAGGGCAATGCCCTCGTAGTCGTGATAACCCAAACCTGAGTGCACAACAACAGCTTGCTGAGAGATGGGCAATAAGCCGTCTTTGTTAGCAGACACCGCCGTGCCATTGAGTGAGTGGGTGTGAATAACGCAATGGGCATCATCACGTGCCATATGAATACAGCTATGGATATTAAACCCCGCAGGGTTAACAGGGTATTCGCTGTCATGCAGCTTATTACATTGTTGATCTACTTTGATAAGACTTGATGCCGTTATCTCATGAAACATCATGCCATACGGGTTTATCAAAAATTCGTTGTCTGTGCCGGGAACACGCATTGAAATATGGGTAAAAATTAAATCATCCCAGCCATATAAAGCAACTAGGCGATACGCGGCAGCTAGCTCAACACGGGCTTGCCATTCTTGCTCTGATACTGTGTGTTTCATCGTCATGGTGTTTTCCTAAAATGGTACTTTGCGAATAATAATGTCTTTAAACATGACCCAATCACCAATAAAGCTATAAAAAGGGTGTGTAAAAGTAGCGGGGCGATTTTTTTCAAAAAAGAAATGACCAACCCAAGCAAAGCCATAGCCCACAACTGGGCATAAAATTAGCCAGCTATATTGCTGCTGATAAATAGCGGCAAACAAAATAGCCAAAACAATCCAACTGCCAATGAAATGTAAGCGTCGACAGACTTTATTTTTGTGTTCTTGTAAGTAATAGGGGTAAAACTCTTTAAAGCTCGCGAATTCGCGTTTACTTGCTACAGTGCCCATATTGTTGTCTCCGTTGTTAATTACAGGTTAACAATAGGCTTTTATTCTTTTATTTACTTGATAATATAGGTCATTAAATTGTTTATTTAGGACGCGCATGAGAACCTTATCAAGCTGGTGGCTTCGTGCTATGGCTGAGTCGTTTAAGTGGCAGGGTTTACCAATTAATGAATTGTTTGCAGCGGCAAATATTCCTTTAGCAGAATTAAGTAGCCAAACAGCCCGATACCCACAAGCCAGTGTCAGTATGCTTTGGAAGCAGGCGCAAGCCATGTTACCAAACACCCATTTAGGTCTTTATGTTGGCAGTAACATGAATGTACGCGCTATTCCGGTGGTAGGCATGGCGATTATTCAGTCAACACAGTTATTGAGTGCTTTTCGGCTGATATTGCGTTATCAAAAATTGATGGGCGATACACATAATGTGTCGCTTATCGATCATGGAAGTGAGTATGAACTTCGCTTTAACTTTAGTGATGGTGAGCGTGATATGTCACTGCTAAGCTACGAAGCGCCCATGGCGTTTTGTGTAAAAATAGCGCGCACTGTAAAGGGAAAAGATTGGCACCCAACGCGAATTTGCTTGCAGCGTAAAGAGCCACACAGTGAGATTAATGCGCACTTTAATTGCAAAATTGAATACGGCTCAACGACCCACAGCCTGTTTTTTAGCGAAAATACCGATAGTGAACCTGTGTTATCAAGCCAGATTAAACTAGTGACGCAAACGAATGTGACGCAGGTATTGAGAATTTTGCTTGAAGAGCATTTAATTCAAGGCCAAACCACCAGTAAAGCAATGGCAAAAGCACTTAATATGAGTGAAAAAACGCTGCAGCGCCGTCTTGCAAAAGAGAGCACAAGTTTTAGTAAAGAATTAGCAAGTTTAAGACAGCAAAAAAGTGTGTCATTGTTAAACGAAACAGATCTCTCAGTCACAGAAATAGCCTTTTTATGTGGCTACTCTGAAATTAGCGCATTTCATCATGCATTTCATCGCTGGTATGGCATGTCGCCAAAAACCTACAAGCAAAAAATGGCAATAATAGCAGAGTCATAATAAGCACGGTTTTATTCAGTGAGGTGTTTGTATCTAGCGTTTTAACTAGTAAAAAGGTACAAGTTGGCGTTTGTTCCTATTCTGTTTGAGTTTGATAATTATTAGTACAAAAAACAACAGTAAAAGCTTAAATAGCAATTGCTTAACACAGACTTGTTACCTAAAATTATTGATAGGACGCAAGGATGATCTAAAACCAAAACTCCACCATTAAGTATGAGGCTTGCTGAATGCGAAATCTATCGCTGCGCACTATTTTTATTAGTTTTGTGTTAATTGCATTGTTTGTTGTCACTGTGGTTAGCGCCTTAATCAATACCAGCCAATTTTCTCGGCTTTATTACCAACAAACAGAAAAGCAATTATTGCCTGACGCTGTGGGTAAAGTGGCTGCCGAAATTGACGCTCAAATGCGTTACCCGATCTCTGTGTCACAGTCTTTAGCTGAAAACCAAATTCTGCATACGTGGATGAACGAAGGTGAGAAAAGCTCGCCAATTCATCAACGTGTGATGGCGTACTTTGCTGACTTACAAAGAAAAAGTGGTGCGTCATCGGTGTTTTGGGTAAGCAAAAACTCAATGAGTTATTACACACAAGACGGCTTTTTCAAATCAATCTCACAAAGTGAGCCAAGAGACAGTTGGTTTTTTGACTTTATTAGCTCAGATAAACGCCAAGCGCTGGCTTTAGATGTGAGTGAACAGGGCGGACACCTCACTTTATACGTTAACACCTTGGTTGAAATTGCAGGGCAACGCCTTGGTGTTGCAGGGCTTGGTTATGATATTTCAGATATTTCTAGCATTGTTACGTCGCGTAAAATTGGTGAGCAAGGGTATTTATTCTTAATTGATGAGAGCAAGCGAATTATTGCACACGCAAATGATGCTTATATTGGTAAACAAGTCACAAGCGTCGCTTCATTAAGCGCATTACAAAGCTTTTTGAGCAGTAAACATACTGGCCTTACTCTATCGCAAGTGGAGCTCGCAGATGAAGATGTTTATGCTGGGGTTATGCCAATCGAAGGCACTGGCCTTACTCTTGTGGCGGTTCAGCCTAAGCAAGAGATATCAAGCGCGATTAATACAGTCGTTTGGATGTCGATTATCGTAAGTGTCGTGCTTGCAGGTATATTTTTAGTGTTAACACTTTATTTTGCGAATTGGCTAAGTAAGAAAATACGCAGTGTGGGCGACGAACTACTGGGTATGGCAGGCCACGGCGGTGACTTAACAAAACGTTTAGATGACAGTGTTGATAATGAACTGGGGCATCTTGCTAAAGGCTTTAATGCCATCATAGGTAAAGTAGCTGAGTTGGTAGATGAAATCAGTGTCACCGAGCAAGCGATGCGAGAGGGGATTGACGACCTTGCGAGCTTTGCCAACAAAACCTTTGTTGCTACCGAAGATCAGCGCGCGCAAACCGATCAAGTTGCCACAGCTATTACAGAAATGGGGCAAACTATTAATGAGGTGTCTGATATTGCTCATCGCACAGCAAGCGACACGGAAGAAGCGGTACGAGAAACCGTGCAAACCAATCAAAGTATGGCTGCCACAGCACAAACCATGAATGAACTGAATGACATTTTGATCACGGTTGATAAAAGTATCGGTGAGTTTGCAAATCAAGCGGCTGAGATCAACTCGGTTGTTGAAGTAATCAATGCAATTTCAGAACAAACTAATTTATTGGCACTCAATGCGGCAATTGAAGCGGCAAGAGCGGGTGAGCAAGGTCGTGGCTTTGCGGTCGTCGCTGATGAAGTACGCTCACTTGCACAGCGTACGCAAACATCGACTTCTGAAATTAGAGAACAGATTTCGCGTTTACAAAGCTCATCATTGCAATCACAAGAAGCGATTGCCGAAGGTACGCAAAGTAGTCAAAAAGTGACTGAGCTTACGCATATTGCAGTGTCTGCACTTCAGTCTATTCAGCAGAAGTTTGAGATTATCAGCCAAGGCAATCACCAAGTTGCAGCAGCCACAGAAGAGCAGGGCACGGTGGTTGAGCATATCAATCAGTCGGCTCATGATATTTCAGACAGTGCAATGCAAATACATGATAACGCTGAGCAACAACAGCGTGGTACGCAAAGCTTATTATCGCGTGCTCAGCACCTTAAAGATTTAGTCAGTCAGTTTAAAGTTTAATAGCCTGCTTTTTAAATCTGCTTCGAGTAAAAGGCGTTAACAACATGTGTTGTTAACGCCTTACTGTTTTTTAGCTTACAAGTGAGTGTTTCAGTTTACTTGTTTGCTGCTAATTCCTTTCTTATTAGTAACACATCGTGCAAAAAACTTTCAAAAAGGGACTATTAACTAAGTTTTTAGTGCGTTTAAGTGCGCTGCGTATTACAATTGAGACTTTATATCATTACCGCATTTCCAGCTGATAGGTATTTCACTTCTTCATGACAGATATTACAACACACCAAGCATCTAGACGCCGCTTGTTGATTGCCTTAGCCATAACGTGCTCGTTTATGGTGATACAGGTTATTGGCGCCTATTATTCGAATTCGCTTGCTGTACTTGCTGATGCTGGGCATTTGTTTGTTCATAACAGTTCTTTATTCATCGCGCTTATTGCCTCAAGCATGGCGATATATTTCGCGAAAAACTTTAATGATGGCTACCAGCGAGCAGAGCTCACGGGTGGCTTGATCAATGGCATCTTATATTTAAGCATTAGCTTAATTATTCTTTATGAAGGAGGTGAACGTTACTTCCATCATAGCGATGGTCATGATTTACAAATTAATAGCTATTTAATGTCGGTCATTTCAGCTATTGGTTTTTTGTTTCATGGTGCTGCAGCATGGGTGCTATACAAAGGGCGCAAAGCAAGCATTAATGTGTATGCGGTGTTTTTACACTCGTTTTTTGATTTAATTTCAACGGTTTCAACCTTCTTCGCTGGTATTTTAATCCACCTAACTGGCTGGGCCGAAATTGATATTATTTCGAGTATGTTGATTGCTACCTTTGTCTTGTTTACTGGGGTTAAAGTGATCATTCGTTGTATTCAAGGCTTACTTGAAAATAGAAGTAAGCTGCCGAATGTAGCTGATATTGAACAAAGTATCGCTTCGGTTGAACATGTACAAAATGTTCATAATGTCACGGTAATGCGCCAAGACAAAGACATTATTGTTGGCGCGCACGTTGTTTTAAAACAGCATTGTACCGTTGAAAAGCATGACGAAGCATGTCGCTTAAAGGTCGAAAAACTATTGCAATCGCGCTTTAAAATTGGAAAAAGTGTGCTGCAAATAGAGAGTCATGAATGCCACCATGTTAATTAAAGTGGCAAAAAGTTTAATTTTCTTTTAATTTAAAGGTATCACTATGAAGTTAGGATACCTTTTTTGCTTCAAAATAAGCCTTCATTTTTCAACTTTTTAGCCGCAGTACTGCTTGGTTGTATTGCGGGAGTTGTTAATTTACTACCAATTTGGTTTTTAGACAGCTCAGAATTTCTTCTTGGTCAGTTTTTTGTGATCCTAAGCTTGCTGCTACTTGGTTGGCGGTTTGCAATAATCACCTTTATTTTAAGTACAGGGTTTATTTTTTACCGCTGGGGGCATGCGTGGCCGTCCATAGTATTTGCACTTGAGCTTATTTGCTTACAGGTATACTGCTTATCAAAAGCGCGGCCGGTATTTTTACGAGGCATGCTATTTTGGCTGGTGATAGGCCTGCCACTACTTTGGAGTTTTGGCCATTTCTTTTTAGGTTTACCAATTCTAACGATTGCTATTGCACTTGCTAAGTACTGCTTAAATGCGGCAATTTACTTATCTGTTATTGATTTACTGAGCTTCTTCTTTAGCCGTTATTCGTGGCATAAACATTATTCGTCGCTCTATAAAATACTTAACTATGTTGTTACTTTACTGGTTGTACTGGTAGTCATATTAACCTCTGTAGTACTAACCAATAACCATTATGCGCGCATTGAGTATGAGATAAATTCGCAGTTAAAAGAAAAAGCCAAAGAAATCGCACGCACCATTGATGCTCACCTTGATCATAATAAAAAAGGGGTGGTACTCACTGCCAGAAGCATTGCCAACGGTGTCCCTCGTCAAATTGCTCTTGAAAATATGGCAAACCTATACCCTGATTTTAGAACACAGATAATTGCTGATGCTCTTGCTGATGTCACTCATTTTTATCCACAATCGTTAGCGATTAGTTTGCAGCAGTCAAACATTCGCGCCAATGTGGCAGATAGAGATTACTTTATAAATGCACCTAATAATGAGCTTGGTTATATCTCTACAATATTTAAAGGTCGTGGTTTTGGTTCTTTACCTATAGTTGCAGTATCAGCACCGATTTATATTGAAGATACCTTTACTGGCGTCGTTGAAGGCTCACTGATGTTTGATTATTTTGCAGGCCTCAGGCCCAGTCTATTTAGTCATCAAGGCGAGTTGTTGATTTTAGATGCCAGCAACAAAGTGGTATTTAGCACATTAGATGACTTTACAGAGCTACAACAATTAACAGATGAAGAAATAGATTTGTTTGCAGACGAAGCTCGTTTTAAGATGTTTGATGCTGAGAACGAACAGCAGTTTTACGCCAGAGAAGCTCGCTCAACAGAGCATAACTGGATTGTAATGACCATGCTCAATCGCAAACATGCCAATAATGTTGCGGTGAGTGCATGGGGTCAGTCTTTGGTGATGATATTGTTTATTATTTTATTAACCAGTGTGTTTATCACGCAATTGAGTCGCTGGTTAATTGCTCCTATCGAAAAGTTAGCTGAACAAATCGACAAATTTGAACCTGAGCGGGCAATCACAGATACCGACTTACCACAAACTTGGCTAGAAGTGAGTCGTTTGCAGTCGCAGTTTTCGAGTTTAGCTAATAAGCTAGCGCTTAATTTTAATCGCTTGCATCAAGCGAATCACGAAAACGAAGTGTTGAATAACAAACTGACCGATTTTAATGCCCAGCTCGAGCAACAAGTTAATGATAAAACGAATGAGCTAGTCGAAGCTGTTCGCTTAGCGAATCAAGCCAACCGTACTAAGTCGCAATTTTTAGCGAACATGAGCCATGAAATCCGCACCCCGCTCAATGGTATTTTAGGCATGACTCAACTGCTATTAGAAAACCCTAAACTACCCGAAACTGAGCGTGATGAGCTGGCGATGATCCATCAAAGTGCTAATAACTTATTGTTGATTTTAAATGATATTTTAGATTTCTCGAAAATTGAAGCGGGCGCTCTTAAACTTGAAGACCGTGTTGTTGAAATTAAAGCCTTACTGGCACAATTAGCCAAAGTTTTTAGTAGCACCAGTGTCAAATCTGGCGTTAAATTTAACTTGAGCATTGCAGACAACATACCTGAGTATATCCGCCTAGATCCACTGAGGTTTAGCCAAGTAATCAATAACATTTTGAGTAACGCGGGTAAATTTACTGAGTCTGGTGAAATAAACATGCAATGCCAAATGGTTAATAGTGCACTAGCAATAAAAATTCGCGATACAGGTATAGGTATTTCTGCAGATCAGCAGGCTAAATTGTTTACAGAGTTCACTCAAGCCGATATATCGACCACCCGAAAATATGGTGGTACTGGGCTCGGGCTCACCATTAGTAAACGAATTATAGAGTTGATGGATGGAGAGCTCTCTTTAGTGAGCCAAGAAGGTGAGGGGAGTGAATTTACTATTATTGTGCCATTGATGGTAAGCGATGCAGAAGCAACTGCAGAACAAAGTACAGACAAGCCAATACTTAGTGGCATAAATGTATTAATTGTTGAAGATAACCCTGTAAATCAAATCGTGCTGCAAAAAATGATGCAAGACACCCAGTGTACTATCAAAAAGGCAAACGATGGCTTACAGGCACTTGAAGATCTTAAAAGTTTTACGGCAGATATTATATTGATGGACTGCCAAATGCCCCACATGGATGGCTATCAATGTACACAAGCAATTAAACAGAACCCTGCGCTGTATGGCGAAGCTATCATTATTGCTATTACGGCGAATGCCTTTGAAGAGGACCAAAAGCGCTGCCTTGTAGCTGGCATGGATGACTTTATCTCGAAGCCCATTAATAAAGATGAGCTTTATCGCTGCTTAAATAAATGGTTTAAAGCGCGTTTAGTCGATCAATGATTGCCTGAATCGTGCTTTCTGCAATGAGGTCATCGGCCAACATGGGTTTTGCGAAGTAGTACCCTTGTAAATCTTCGCAGCCCATCTCTGTTAAGAAGCTGATTTGCTCACTTGTCTCAACCCCTTCAGCAATACAATATAAGCCTAAGTTCGATGACAGCGCATGGATGGTTTTAATAATCGATTCATTACTTTTATCTTGGCCGATATTACGCACGAAGCTTTGGTCTATTTTGATCACATCAATCGGGAATTGACTTAGGTAAGTTAGTGACGAGTAACCTGTGCCAAAGTCATCAAGTAATAGTTTGAAGCCGACATTTTTAAGTTTTTGCAGCTGCTTAGAGGCTTTCTCTTTATCTTCTAATAGCGTATTTTCTGTAATTTCAAGACGTAGCTGAACCGGCTTAACCATGTGATTATTCAAAATAAGTAATAAACGTTCAGTTAAGTTCGATTTTAAAATATGCGTTGGTGACAGGTTTAATGATAAATAAAACTGTGGGTTAGCACGCAGCATAGGTAGCAGCTCTGTTAATGCTCTATCAAGTGCTTGCTCAGTCAACGCATCGATGAGGCCTATCTCTTCAGCAATAGGAATGAATTCGGCAGGTGACACAAAACCTTGCTCGTTCTTCCAACGCATTAAAAGCTCAACGCCGTTTATTTTTTTAGTTTTAGCATTAACAATAGGCTGATAGTTATTAAATAACTCATCGTCTTTAAACGCATCTTTCAAGGCATTTTCAAGTAACAGCTTTTTGGTAAGCTGGTTATTCATCTGCTCTGTGAAATATTTAAAATTGTTACGGCCAGATTGCTTAGCATGCATCATGGCTATATCTGAATTTTTAATTAAATCATCTGCTGTTTTCGCATCAAATGGGTAAAGAGCGACACCAACACTTGCTGAAATGTTGATTGAAAAGTCGTCAATTATAACCTTGCTTGCCAGTTCTTCAGTGAGTTTTTTAACGAGATCACTGAGTGTTTGTGGTGAGTGAAGGTCTTTAATAAGAACCAAAAACTCATCACCACTTTGACGGCCTATTACGGCGTTTTCGGGTAACATCAGGCTTACTCTTTGCGTGATATCGCAAAGTAAT
>NZ_JAKEVM010000098.1 GCF_022398475.1 Pseudoalteromonas shioyasakiensis
ATTGTAATTAAGTCATAAATTATAACTAAATTAGTCCCTTTTTTAGGTTCTATTTGGCAGCGTTCTTTTGCTTTTTCGGTGAAAATGCTCACAAATAAAAGCAATAAAGCCWTCATTTAAGAAAACTATAATAGGTAGGTGAGAGGTTTTAAGAGCTAAGTAAACACACTTTGAGCTGCTATAAAATGCTTAAGCAAAGTGAGGATTCTGCGAATAGTTATTTTAAAAAAGCTGTGTCAAAAAGTGGGTGAGGATTAAATTAATTGAAAATAATGTTGCCATCGCTGTTTGCTAGAATGGCAACAGGAACTTTAGTTTATAAAAATACATAAGCAGCGGGGAGTAGCATACCGCTAATCACTAATACTGAGCGGCTGCCCCATGGGCTATTTTTACCTTTGATCATAAACAAGCCGCTGATTGCTAAAAACAGCAGCAGCCCAGCAAAAATATCAGAAAAAATCACCCAAGAAGCGGTTGTCTCGTTCAAGTGTAAGCGGTTAAATGCTTGAAATACATGACGAGGCTCAATGGCTTCATAGTTTATGATATCTTGATTGAGTTTAAGGCTGAGGTTGTTACCGTTTTTTAAAAACACCTTAAACTCTTGCGGCGATACCCAATAAGAGGCCTTTACCGGCTCGCTTACATCAGCATGAGAGATAATTTGCTCAATCAGCAACTCGTCATTATCTAATTGCCAAGTTTCATCGCTCACACTGATTTGCTGGTGGCTTACTTTGTAGTTTGGGTTCCAATCATCTTTGTGGTTCACTGCAATGCCAGAAACCGCAAAGATAATCACTAAACCAACACAAAAGTAACCAATATCGCGGTGTAAGTTTCTGTTTAACTTAAACCAGTTGATACTTGATTTGTTACTCAATGATTTCAACTCCGCTCGGTACGAGCTGATAAATAGCCATTGCTTCAGTCACTGAGTTTGCATCAAAGCTTTCGCCGGCTTGCTGCGCTTTGTGAGCAAGTAGCGCTTTAGTGCGGCCAAGGCTAAGCTGAATTTTATCGAGCTTACCAGTTACGATAGCTTTACTTCCTTTAGCCGTCATCGGGAATACCATGTCGCCATCTTCAACTTTGATACGTAAGTTTTCAAAGCGTTTGTCAGATGCAAGCGTCATCCAGCAACCACGTTTTTCGCAAACCCCAGTGATAGTCCCTTCCACGGTAATTGGACTTGCAAGGTAATCGTCTGGTGAGGCCATAACCGTCGAAATTTTAATGAGTTTGTCACTGTCGACTGGATTGCCAAACTGTAAGCTAAAGGCGTGTTGGCTAAAGCTTAAAAGCGCCAATGAAAATGCAATAAATGTTTTTGATTTTAGGAACATAGCGGTTGCTTCTTTAAAAAAATTAAGCCTTAGTTTAAGCAATTTACTTGTATGATAAAAGGCTAATGCGATTAAAAATGATTTGCAATTATATCAAACCTAGATCAATTGCTTTTAATGCTGCACGGGTTCTATCACGTACATCTAGCTTTCTGAGAATAAAAGACACTTGATTACGGATAGTCCCTTCAGACTTATAAAGTGCCTCGGCGATTTCACTATTTGAATAGCCTGCAGCGATTAAATTGAGCACTCTAAGCTCGCTTTTACTTAATTTATCAGGAGTTGCTAAAGAAGTATCGGTTGTTTTAGTGGGCTTATTCAAAATTCGCTCGGTGATCGCAGGAGCTAGCGCTGAGCCACCTTTAGCAAGTGTTTCGATGGCGCTGACCAAGCGCTCTAAATTAATATCTTTTAACGCATAACCCTTAGCGCCATAGCGAATACATTCTAGCACTTGTTCACTATCATCAAAGGTCGTGAGTACCAGTACTGGTTGCCTCAGCTGTTGTGCTTGCATACTTTTCAGTACGCCAATACCGTCTAGAATAGGCATGCGAATATCAAGGAGTACAACATCAATAGAATGTTGCTTGAGCATCTCAAGAGCCGTTTGGCCATTGTCAGCCTCAGCCACGACTTGAATATTTGCTTTAAGGGCGAGTAAGCTTTTTAAGCCTTCTCTTAATAATGTTTGGTCATCAACGAGTAATACCCTAATCATTTTTTACGCCAAAGTATGTGGATTAAGTTTATGAGGTAACGTTGCAGCAATCGCAAACCCATTATTATTTTGTTCAAACTCGATTGCCCCTCGCACTAAAGCTAAGCGCTCTTGCATGCCTGTTAAGCCATTGCCTAAGTTCAGCTTGGGCATTTCGCCGCCGTTATCATAAATAGTGAGATGCACTGAATCAGCTTGGAGGTCTAAGCTTACCGACAGCTCGGTCGCATCACTGTGTTTAATACAATTCGTAATCGCTTCTTGCACAGTATGAAATAACGTTTGTGCCAATAACGTATCACTTATTTTTATATTTTCATCGTAATTGAGTGTGACATTTAAGCCTGTAACATGGCTGCACAGTGAATTAAGCGATGCATGTAAATCAATGGTTTGGTTTGCTCGCATTGACGAGACAGAGTCACGCACATCATTTAATAACAAGCGGGTAATTTGCTGTGCTTTAGTTATGTGTTTTGGTGCTTCATGATTAGCACAATGATTGGCGACTTCTAAGTGAATACTGAGTCCTGTAAGGTGGTGGCCAAGGGTATCATGTAAATCTCTGGCAATACGAATACGTTCATCGCGAGTTGCGGTGTCGTTTAAAAGCGCTTGAGTTGCTTTTAATTCACGTAATAAATGGGCTGCTTGTTCTTTGGCTTTACGCTCAGAAATAAGCCGAGTAGCAAAGCGATAGGCAAAGCTATTGTATAAAGTGAAAGCCAACCCGTTGAGCAATACAAATTGCTTATCAAAGCCATAGTGAAGCGTCAGCGCCATCAAAAAGGGCAGGCAAATGAGTAAATAGAGGCTGGCTTTGTTTGGCTCGTAATCGCTGAATTTAACTAAGAAGATGATCAATAGAATTGCAACAAAGCCAATATTAAATAGCCACATCAATAGCACAACATTAGCGATAGTGAAGTTCAAAATACGGGTTTGATAGTGCTTAAATCGTGATCTGAAAAACTCAAAATAAATTAAAAAAGCAAAAAAGATTATAAATAACACACTGATCAAAAACGTATTTATTGTACTAAAACTTAGCTGCGCCGACTCTGCTCTTTGCGACCAAGCGTGCAGAGTATAAATAAACACAAACCCCCAGGTGATTGCTGAGAGTATGAAATCGCTTCGATGTATCAACGTTTGCAAGAGTTTGTTCATACGCTTAGTTTAATCCGCAATTATTCGTTTATGTATATGACAAATGTCACGATTAAATATGTGACATTTGCAGCAAGTCAGCCCTAATGGTGAGGCGTTAAACTGCATTAAAACACCAATATAGGGACATTATCATGACCAAACATGAATTTCTGCGAAATAGTCTTTTTTCTTATCTGTTGATTGCAGCTCATTGTTTAGCAGCATTATTTGTTGATGATGCCAAGGCCGATGAGCAATCACAGCAATGGCAAATGGAGGTCGGTGCTGCACAATTGGCCATTGATACAGCATGGCGAGATCACGATATTCAAACCATGGTCTTGCCATACTTCAACGCCCGAAAAGGCAACTGGCGCATAGGGCCTAAATATGGCTTAGTGCAATATGCCTTTTTACAAGGCGCAGAATTTGAAGCGTCAATGGGGCTTAGTTTCCGAGATGAAACCTACGATAGCAGTTTAATCTTTAGTGATGAGTTGTCGGATGATGAGGTTTTCACTGACTATAAAGACGGCAAAGGTGAGCTAACCTTCAGAACTCAGCTGCAATATAAACAGCTTTTTGTTCGTTTAGCGCAAGATATTTCGAATCACTCCGATGGACTTACGTTTCTTGCCCGCTATAACCTACCGATTTATGGCCAAGGTTTAGGGTTACAGCTAAGTGCTGATCTCGGTTTTTATTGGCAAGATAAAAAATACACTCAATACCTGTATGGCATAGCTAATGGCAATATCGCCCCTGAGTTTGGCAGATATGAATATCAGCCAAGTGCAGCCCTTAACCCATTTACCTCGCTAAACCTGACTTATGTTTTTAATGAGCAGTGGTCTGTTTTTACGAGCTTGCGGTATGAGCAACTTGACTCAACTATCAAAAAAAGCCCGCTAGTGGGAGAAACTGCCAAGCAGCAATTCGCTGCAACTATAAATTATCGTTTTTAGAAAAAGGGATGAGCAATGAATTATCTACTGAGATTATGCATTTTACTCTTACTTACTGGTTGCAATAGCGCTGAAGAGGAAGTGTTTGACGAAGACGATTTATACCAAGGTGTCTATGAAAATGACTATTATGTTTATAACTTTAGCGAGTACCCGGTTGATTTTTATATGATGAACCTACGAAACAACACACCAACAAGCGCAATTTATAAGGAGCAGAACTTCCAACAATCAATCGATGGCTACGGTGGTTTTGAAAAGCTTAACTTTAAGCGTTCAGTGGTCTCAAAGGTTGGCTTTGCAGCTTTTTATGATGCTGAAATAAAAGCTCATCTACAAAAGTGGGTTGTTAGTGATTTAGCTAATTATGTGATCAGTTATATGGATGGCGAAACGCTGAAACTGGCTTTTTTAGCACGCACTGAGGCTGTAGATAGTGGTGATTACCCTGTGGTTAGGCTGGTTAGTTTTATCGGCAATACGAACTACAGCTATAAACTTGCTAATAGTGAATTAACTGAAGCAACAGCAACAGCTTATATACCGCTAACTCATTGCGCTAGTGACTTACAAATTGCAGGTTTTGAATTTGATTTTTGTAACTTAGAGCAGCGTGGTTACTTAATTGTGCTGCTACCTAATGAGCAACTAGCAATCATCAAAGAGTAGTGCTTTATGACAATTTCGTGAATATTGTGATAATGTAACTTTTTATCGTTTCATTGCTTTATAATGCCTTTTTTATTTGTATGATAAAGCTGGTTTTAGCTTGGAGTTAGCATGGTTTCACGTCGAGAATTTTTAGTAGGGGCGGGCACATTAGCCTTTTTAGGATTATCAAAAAGTGCCATAGGTAAAGTGTCGTTAGGTGATTTAAAAACAACGGCTGTGGGCTTTGGTCCGTTAATTCCTGATCCAGATAAATTGCTCGACTTACCCGAGGGCTTTAGTTATCAAATAGTTTCAAGCCTAGGTGAGAAAATGTCTGATGGGTTTACGGTACCCGATAAAGCCGATGGCATGGGCTGTCTAGCACTTGGTAATGACCGTGTTGCATTAGTGCGAAACCATGAGCTAAAGCCAAAAGACTTAGCGAAAGCTGAAGCAAGTATTGCCAATCATAAAACACCTCTGGCTTTTGATACTAACAGTGACGGTGTGGCGTTACCGGGTGGCACAAGTCATATCGTTTATAACTTAAAGACCCATCAAAAAGAGCAAGAATACCTGTCATTGGTTGGCACTATTCGTAACTGTTCTGGCGGTATTACGCCATGGGGCACTTGGCTTACGTGCGAAGAAACCACCGATACTAAAGCCGATGGATTTAATCAAGACCACGGCTATATTTTTGAAGTACCCGCAAATAGCAAAGGCTTAATTAAACCTGAGCCATTAAAAGCCATGGGTCGATTTAACCACGAAGCGGCTGCTGTTGATCCGCGTACGGGCATTGTTTATTTAACAGAAGACAAAGGTGATAGCGTCTTTTATCGTTTTATTCCAAATGAATATGGCAAGCTGCATAAAGGCGGGCAATTACAAGCTATGGTGGTAAAAGGTAAGCCACAATTCGATAGCCGTAACTGGAATAATAAAGCTATGGGGCTACATCAAGAGCTTGAGGTTGAGTGGGTCAATCTAGATAACCCTGAAAGCCCGAAAGACGACTTACGCCTGCGGGGCTATAAACAAGGTGCGGCACTATTTGCTCGCGGTGAAGGTATTCACTGGGGTGATAAAGAGCTTTATTTCTGCTGTACCAATGGCGGTAAAAAACAACTTGGTCAGGTTATGAAATATCAGCCATCAGAATTTGAGGGCACAGATAAAGAAGCACAGCAACCAGGTAAAATCTCGTTGTTTGTCGAAAGTACTCGCAAAACCCTTTACAACTTTGGCGATAACCTAACCGTGTCACCTAATGGTCATTTAATTGTTTGTGAAGACCAGTATACCGATGTGGTTGATAATCATCTTCGTGGTGTGACACCCCAAGGCCAAGTTTATAATTTTGCCCGCTTAGTGGCGCAAACCGAGCTGGCAGGTGCCTGTTTTTCACCAGATGGTAGCACTTTGTTTGTGAACGTTTACTCACCGTCAAAAACACTTGCTATAACAGGCCCATGGCATCAGTTTAGTGTTTAGTTAAAGCCTATTTAAAATAGCCACTGCGAAGTGGCTTTTTTTGTACCACGAAAATTTATGTTCCTCTTTTTATAATCAGCTGTTCTAGTTAGAATCACTTTGTTTTACAGGAAAAAATAATAAAACCAAAACGGAGTTGATATGTCTGTTACTGAGCAGAGTCGAGAGCAAGTTAAAGATAAGCTAGTTAAGCAAAGTCCACTTGCAGCCGCAATCGGCGTAGCGTGCTGGAGTATCCCAATCATTATTTTATGGATCACAGTATTTTCAATTAAAAGTGCTATTGGGCCAGTAATGTTAGTGATTAGCGGCGTACTCGTTGGCCTAGCCGTTCGTATTCATGGGCGTGGCTATGATCGTATCTTTTCAGTTATTTCACTTATTGCATACCTATCAGTAATCGCTGTTGCGCTCAGTTCGGAGGTTTTGATCAGCGGTACATTGTCTTTATCAATTTATGCTTTGTTATTTGCACTTGGCTCTTGGTCAGCAGCATTTATTGCACGTAAAAGCATTCCATTTATTGACCATAAGTTATTTGCTGAGGTGTATGAATCTGGTGAGCTAGCAGGGTATAAAAAAATCAAAAATCATTGGTTGGTAGTATTACCGAGTACCCTAATTGCTACATCATGTTTGAGTTTTGCAGGCGCCGTTGGTGCATTTGCTCACCAGCAGTATTTGTCTATTGAAAAACAGGTAGAACAAGAGCAACATCAAGCTGCTAAGTTTAGAGCAAAACATATTCCGACGGATGATGAGTTTCTTGCAACCTTGTCTGACAAAAAAGCATTTAGCTATGCTTTTGCCTATTATTCCGGTCGTCACTTTGATGAACGAGGCGTTTATCAAGGGAATTTTCCGCAAGATACATTTAAATCAGAAACTATTTTACGTTATCTCGTTGAACATAAAAATGAACCTAGAGCGCAATTTATTCTGGGAAGAATGCTTGCTTTTGAGCGTGGTGAAGCACTCATGGCAAGCTCAAGACAGAGCGGTGATCAGTTCGCTCGGTTATATGACATTTATCAATTCGGTTGCCATATAGATGCAAAGCAAGGACGTACGCTATTGCAAAGCTTTAAAAAGCTCGTAACAGAGCAGTCGGTGATCATCGATATTCAGCAAATGCAGAGTAATGATTTTCGTGATTATTGCGACATTCTAGATGACACCGAATTTGATTACCGTTATATCCGTGATTACAAAAGCTAATCCCCAAGCTCACTAATTATTAGTAACGGAAAGTTCTTTGCCGAGCGGGGCTGCCAATCTGCAAACTCAATATTATTCACATTCAGTGTATTGAGTGCTTTTTTTGAGTAGCTCCAGCCTCTGGCTTTTTGTGCCACAGCTGCACGCTTTAGCTCTTTAGATAAACCAATCGTTAGCAAGTCATGATTAACCCCGCGTTTTGCATAAAAGGCTTTTTCACGAGCCACGGCTTTTGCAATTATTTCATCGTAATAAGTGCGTAAAGCCTGCCACTTGGTTGTTTTTTCTGGCTCTTTTAAATGGCTTACCATGGCATCAATATCGCTATCTCGCCAGCGAGCCGAAGCGGCATCGCCGTGCCAACCGACAATGGCGCTCTTAGCTATGGTGGTAGGGTTTCCTGCAAGCAATACGTAATTCGCACACGACGAAAAGCAAAATTGTTTTATATGAACTTTTAAATTATGCGCCAAAATTAATTCGGCGAGGTCCATACCTAAATCAACGTTTCCGCCACCACTGGTAATTTGTATGCTGTTTATGCTTGGCTGCTCAGCCAAAAGCTGTGCAACATGTTGATTGTTTTTGGCACTAATTTCGCCCTGATAAATAATGCGCTGCTCGCTTAGTGACACACTGGCAAAGCTTAACCAAGGGATAATTAAAAACAGACTAAAAAATACACGCAACATAAAAAGCTAACCTTATAAATTGTATGATAATGCTATCATGCTTTTAGGGTTTTTTAGCGGCTTTTTTGGCGCTGACTTTAGCTGCGTGTTTAGCAATCCACTTAGTCATTTTTTTCATTAAAGCGGGCGGAAAATCATGACCCATACCAGGCACAACTTTTAACTTACTGCGCTTTATTAACAGTGCGGTGTTGATACCCGCAGACAGTGGCATAACAGGATCAGCGCTGCCATGAATTACTAATGTGGGGGCTTTAATCTTTTTTAGTAATTGCTCGCGATAAGGCGTTGCGGCAATGGCTGCAAGCTGACGTTTAAAGCCAGTTTGATTCGTGTGGGCCCGCTCAATATAGCGCTGTGCGTTGGCGTATAAAGCGTGTTCATCTTGTGGGTAGGCTGGGCTGCCAATGAGTTGGTTGAGCCTAACATTGTAATCAATCGCGGCTTCTTTATTACTGCTTCGGGGGCGTATTTTAGCGAGCTTTACTAGCAGATTAATGTTTGAACCCGAAAACGATAACGGCGAGCTACTCGACATAATTGAAGTTAAGCTCAGTACACGTTTTTTATACTTTGCCGTGGCAATTTGCGCAATCATGCCACCCATCGAAGCCCCCACTAAGTGCGCTTTTTTGATAGCCAGTGCATCCATTAATTCTTTTACATCGCGAGCCATGTCATCGAGCGAATAGGGCAGCTTTGCGCGAATGGGTAATCGGCGGCTAAGCCAATGCTTCACCAGGCTCGGCTTGCCTAACTCATCTAACGATGAGGACAGCCCTGCATCACGATTATCAAAACGAATAACCCGAAAGCCTTTTTCGACCAAGCCAAAATATAGCGACTCTGGCCAAACGGTAAATTGAGCACCTAAGCCAATAATTAAGATGATCACTGGCGCATTTTTATCGCCTTCATCTTGATAACTAATACAGATACCACTGGCTGTAAGGATATGTTCCATAGACTGACAAATAAGCTTACGCAGGTATCATCAGCTTAGTGTGTGAAGTTGGCAGATTAGTGACAATAAAAAGAATACTGATAGTAGGAGTAATTGTGTAGCTAGAAAAATAGACAGCACATGACTGCATGCTGTCTATTTTCAGGGAGTTTTCTTAGAAGTAAGCGGTAACGCCAATCCAGAAGTTACGGCCTTTATCTTTAACGTTGTAGTCGTCTGTGAATGTGACTTCGCTAACTACACCGCGACCTGTTAGGTATTCATACTCACCATCGCCATTTAGGTCGGTATAGCTAGTGCTATATGAGGTGAAATCTTCGTCTAATAGGTTGTTTACACGGGCATTGATTTGCACGTACTCATTTACATAAAACTGCGCACCTAAATTAAGTAGGTTGTAGTTTTTGTAATATAGCGCTTTGTCGTGCACGTTATCCCAACCGCGGTAACGGTCTGAACGATATACACCTTGTAGGTATAAGTTCATAAAGTCAGTCGCTTCCCAGTTTAGTGTAAGGTTTGCCATGTGCTCAGCTGAGTTAGTTAATGGCTGACCTTGTTCAGGACCGCTCTTTTGTTCGCTATCAGTCCACGTGTAGTTACCGTTAACAGACACTGTTTTAGTGATAGTGTATTGACCAGCAATTTCAACACCTTGAAGGTCGACTTCGTCGATATTGATCTTTTGGCTGTAGCTATCGTAGCCAAGTTGATCGTACTGACCTAAGTTCACACAAGGGCGTACATCGTTAGTTTGTTCACAGCTTAAAATAGTGTCGCCGCGGGCAATTTTGTCTTCAAACTTGGTGTTGTAGTAAGTCACATTAATGTTGTGATCGCCATCAAGCGAAGTCCAGTACAGTGCAACTTCAGAGTTCACACTGGTTTCTGGTTCTAAATCTGGGTTACCCGCAAATGGACTTGTGCCCTGACCACCAAATCCGGTGATACCGTCGTAAAGATCAGTGGTTTGCGGCGTTTTATAACCTGTACTTACACCCCCTTTTAAGGTCCAAGTGTCAGAGAGGTTATATACACCGTAAACGCGCGGTGATACTTGGCTGCCAAATACATCATGGTCATCGTAACGAGCACCTAATGTAAAGGTGAAGTTGTCAGTTGCCATCCAGTTATCTTCGGCAAAGATTGAGTACATGTTTTGCTCTTGTACTTGACCTGCTTGGTCACTTTCAAGGCCAAATACGCCGTCTTTTAATTCACCGTCGATAAGCTGACCACCAATTGCTAGGTTATGGCTACCAAAGCTACCTGTGATAGGAATATCAAAGCGTAAGTCATAGGTATATTGGCTGCTTTCAAGTGGGCGAGCAGGGCGCGGTAAGAATGTTTCTTCGGCTAAGTCTTTACGTGCTTGCTCGTCCATTCCTTCATATTCGCCAGTACCATCGTACATAGCTTGCAACTCTAATCGCTCGCTTACACTCAGTGGTAAAGTACGGCCATTGTTTTGCGTATCAACATAAGATACAGAGGCTTTAATCGTTGCCCAATTAAGTTCACCATCATAACTGAGTGACCACCATTCACGGTCAAACTCTTGGTCTGCCGCATAACCTGCGCGCGGGTTTACTTGGCCGCGGCGGTCTTGCCAAATTGATTCAATGTTATCTTTAGTACCAAGCGGGTAAGTAATGGTGCCTGACTCAATGTCGTAGCTTGGCGTGTTGTCGTACACTTGGCTTGAGTTATCGTAATCAAAACGTAAATGATGCGACTCAAACGGTGTATAAGTTAAAGTAAAACCATACTGCTCGTTTGTATTATCAACGGTACGACCGCCACTACCAAAACCTAATGAACGAGCATGTACAACACCATTAGGATCGGTTGCTGGTTCAAATGTTGGCGATGATGCTTGTTGCTCGTAAACGCTGCCGCGTACACCTAAGCTTAATACGTCTTTGATAAGCGGACCCATCACACTAAAGTCAGTGGTAATATCATCACCAAAATCATCGTTTTGTTGTAATGAACGGCTAAAAGATATTGCACCGCTCCAGCTGTCAGTGTGCTTTTTAGTGATGATATTAATTACACCACCCAGTGCATCTGCACCATAAAGCGTTGATGCAGGGCCGCGAATTACTTCAACGCGCTCAATGGCATCGACCGGAGGTACGTGGTTAAACGCGTTACCACCAAAGTTGTTTGGATAAATATCGCCATGGTTGTTTTGGCGTTTACCATCAATAAGTAACAGGGTGTATTCACCTGTTAAACCACGCATACTTACACTGCCTTGGCCTGTTTTATCACGAGTTGTGCCAATGTCGATACCTTCTAAATACTGCACAGCATCAAGTACTGAGGTGAAGGCATGAGACTTAATATCTTCATTAGTGATAATTGAAATACTTGCAGGTGCTTCGGTAACTTTTTGCTCAAAACCCGTTGCAGTAATAACTAAGCGTTCCATATCTTGTTTCGGCTTAGCGTCATCAGCAAAGGCTGAAAAATGTGTTGTTATGGCAAGTGCCAGTAAGCTTGGTTTTATTGATTTCATTGTAGGTTTCCAGTTCTTTTTGTAGGTTATCCCTTTGAGGAACGCTGCGTATACTACAGAAATGAAAAATACAATCAATAACTATTCTTATTTAGATTAATCTTTTTCAAGTTGGCTTAACACTATTCACAATTAAGTTGCGTTTGTTTTTTAGCTAATTAATACGCTGTTACAAACAAGTTTTAGATTAAATACCCAAGGCAGATTCAGTTCCTGTATAGTGTTTTAATCATCATCATAAAAATTAAAATAATGAATTCAGATATCTCTTTAGCGCGCTTTAAGCAGTTTCCTGTGCTTATGTGGATCTTCTTATTTGGCTCGTTTATTACCCGTGGCAGCTATTACATGGTATGGCCATTTCTTGCGGTGATCTTGTACGAAAAGTTTGCTTTATCGGCGACAGAAGTCGGTTTGGTACTTACCAGTGCTGCCGTGATTTCGGTGTTTACCAGTTTTATTGGCAGTAGCCTCTCAGATAAAGTGGGCCGGCATACGCTGATGTACATCACTGGTGTGCTGTATATTATTTCTTTCTCGCTGTTGGCTGAGGTAGAAACCGTGGCCGGTTATGTGATTGTGATGACCTTATGCTCTATTGCGACTGCACTTTGGCGACCACTAACCAGTGCGGCGATTGGCGATATTATTAATGATGCACAAACTCGTGAGCTGGCCATGCAGTCGCTGTACTTTATTGTTAATGTGGGCTGTGCGGTGGGTCCATTAGCTGGGGTATGGCTAGGTTTAACAGGTGAGCAGTCGAGCTTTTATATTACCGCAGGGGCATTTGCTATTTTATTAGTGCTGCTTGTTTGGGGCTTTAATTTTAGTGATAAAGCCGCCAAAAATACTGCCGCAATCGACGAGCCTGAAGAGAAAAAACCAGCTGTACAAGGCAAGCAAATCTTACGTATTCTATTTGCAGATAAGCTGCTGCAGTGTTTAATTTTAGCCAATATTTTGTGCATGTTTATTTATGCGCAAATGGATAGTTCACTCATACAATACCTAACTCGTGCAGAGGCACCCGACCTACTTGCATTGATTTCTGCGCTGATATTTACCAATGCGATAGTGATCATTTCAAGTCAATTTCTGCTGTTAAAAATGATGGCGCGATTTAGCCTAACGGTACGAATACAAATTGGTTTGGCGCTATTGATGGTGTCGCAGTTTTGGCTCGCACTTAATCCAATCGATTTATTCTGGGGCTGGATAGGTGCGATAGTGGTGATGAGCTTGGCCGAAACCATTTTGTTTCCGACGATGAATGTTCACCTTGATAGGCTCGCACCATCACACTTACGTGGAGCGTACTTTGGTGCGGCTTCGTTTTATGATTTAGGATTTGCTTTAGCACCCCTCGGTGGTGGTTTAATTTTAGATTATTACGATGGCCCAACTTTATTCTTTGTAGCGGGAGGGCTTTGCCTTGTGGTGATTTACTTATACGCCATACTCGAAAAGTTACCCAGACCCGATTTCGCAAACCCAAGCTCGTAACCCTTAAATAGCCCCTTTATGGGGCTTTTTACGCTTTAACAATTAATGACAGCGATATCAATTTACGTATTTTTTCCGAGATATTAGTTTGTAGTATCGGCTTATAATGTTAAAAAATTGTTTACCATACCGATAAGAACTCAATGAACGCACCTTACTCTTTGTGCATACGCTCGCTATTATGCTCGGCTGTATTGCTAACACTTGCTGCTTGTGGCGGCTCAGGCTCAGATGAAAAACAAACAACAACCCCTCCTGTAACCGAAACACCACAAAATCAAGCGCCGCAAATCAGCGGTCAATCACAGACTTTACGTGTTGGTGAAACCTTGAGTTTTAGCCCTGAAGTCTCTGATCCAGATAATGACCCACTTACTTTGTCTGTAACAAACTTACCAAGTTGGCTAAGTTTTAATGAAGCCTCAGCAAGTATCAGCGGCACGCCTGAGCAAGTAGGTAAGTATGCAAACATTGAGTTTACGGTCACTGATGGGCAGCTCTCTGCACAGCTTTTGATTGATATTAATGTAGAGGCCAAACTTATTGAAAATACACCGCCAACGCTCACGTCCATCCCATCGGATAGCAATGAAGGCCAAGCTTATACTTACCAGCTAACATTTACTGATGCACAAAATGACACTGTGGTAGTAAGTGAAGTTAGTAAACCTGATTGGCTTAGCTTTGATGCGACTAACCTCAGTTTTAGCGGCACGCCCTTGTTTGCGAATACGGGCGAACAGCAAATTCGTTTTCGTTATTCAGATGGCGAAGTGACGCAGCAGGCAGAGCAAACATTTAACATCGCTGCCAGAGCAAACTCAGCGCCTGTGGTGTCTCCACTGAGTAGTGAAGTTCGTGCTGAGCAGGCTTTGAGTGTGCAGTTAATCAGCACCGATGCAGACAACGATGATGTGAGCTTAACCTTAACAGGTTTACCAACGTGGCTAAGTTTTGATGAGCAAACTAGCATCTTATCAGGCACCGCGAGTAATGAAGAACTTGGTGAACATAAATTCACAATCACAGCCTCTGACTCACGTGTACAGGCAAGCTTTGAGTTTGTGTTAAACATCACCCAAAGTTATGTGGCCGAGGCACTCGAAACGGGTAATGCGCTGGTTGTTCCAAACAGTGAGTTGCTACTTGATGCTGCGCTTAATGAAATAGATACCCACAAAGCGCGCTTTCAAAGCATTAAAAATAGCTTATTTGCTTTTGGCTCAAGCTCCGCTCTTGATGAATTAAACTGGTATCCAACATGGGATGCAACGCTATTAACTGCCACTTATCCATTCAATGAGCCAGTTCTACTTACCAACAATAGCTGGCAAGATGGTTACGAGACAAAAGTCAGAAACCTTGCTGTAGTTGGAACTAGTGATGGGGAGCAGGGCCGTTACTTGGTATTTGGTAGTAATCCTTATCGAAATACCATTAACGAGCAAATGACTCAGTTTTTGAAAAACAGCACCACATGGTTAGCTGGTAGAGAAATAACCGCAGAGCAGCCACTTAAACTTGTATTAGCGCAACTTGATCAAAGCTATTACTTTCAAGATAGGAGCAAAACGCGAGAGTGGTTTGATAGTCAATATGAAGGCATGGTGAGCTATAACGACAATACAAGTTGTGACAATGACGCTTTAGCGGCGTGTTTAACAACTGACACGGATGTACTGATTATCTCTCAGCATGAGCGTGAAGGATTAAATATTGAGAATGTTGTGGCTGCAGTAAAGCAAGCGCAAGCAAATGATATAGCGGTGATCTATATTCAGCGTGATGGTAGTCAAACAGCACTAGGTAAAGCGCTATTTGAATTACTCCATGTGAGCGTTGCAGGTGATAACTATTGGCACCGATTAGAACTGGCACAGTGGAACCCAATTGCTATCAACGACAGCTTGCCAACTGATGCGCAAACTATTAAAGACTTACTTAGCCGCTTTAAAAGCAGCGAATTTAGTGTTGATTTAAGTGCCTGTGATAATCGTAGCTGCCCAGCTGAAAGCCAATATCAGCAACAGTTTAGTGATGCGGCAACGATCATTAATTCGGTTTTTAGAGGTTTTGACCAAGCGAAAACAGATATCTTTACTGAGCAGGGCTATCGCTTTTACCAGTTACTGGCGCTGCTTGCAGATCATTATCGCCAAGTTGTGAGCTTCCCGATGGATAAGCTAAGCACCGATAATACAAGCTTCTTTCGCGCACTGTTTACTGATCATGCGGTATTAAATATACGTAAAGTTAATCCACTTCAAGTTGATATGGGGAATTTCAGCCGTAGTGATTTTAGTCATGTAACACCTAAAACCGTCACCGTGAATATGCAGAGTAAGGCGTATTTTCGCTCAACGGGTGTGTATGCCTTGCCGGGGCAAACATTTGCTATTAAACGCACCGATAATCAAGCAGTGAATACCAAGGTGTTTGTTAATACTCTGCGTGATGGCGCAACACATTACATGAGCAGCAATGGCTATAATCGACCCGCTAAATTGCAGTCGGTTCATGTGCCTATAGAGACAAATGAAACGGTCTATTTTACGTCACCTTATGGTGGGCCAATTCAAATTGAGTTTGATCAAAATGATTTAGATGTCAGCTTTGAATTTAGCAATGTAGGTGAGCACCCGTATTGGCGCAGTAGCAGTGATGATGAGCGCTTTGCTGAGTTGCTTGAAAAAGGTGACTATGATTGGGCTGAGGTAGCAACCGGTGGTTTTGAGGTGCATTCAAAGCTCGAGAAAATGCGTATTTCAATTAACGATGGTTATTGGCCTGTAGCGTCTGACTTCGCCCATGCAGTAGAGCGTTATACTCATAACTATCCGCATGTACTTGCTGGTTTCAAAGGGCCGGGCATCGATGTGGTTAGCGAAATTCATGACTTTGCGAGTGCACGCAATATTGAGGTGCAAACAATTGATATTGTAAAACATATGAATGCAGACCAACCGACCTGTGGTTGGGGTTGTTCTGGTAATCCGTATGACGCAGGTTGGAATTTTAATCCAACTGGGCATGGCGATATCCATGAATTAGGGCATGGACTTGAAAGAGGGCGCTTCCGTATCGAAGGGTTTGGTGGCCATTCAAATACCAACTTTTACTCCTACTACAGTAAGTCGAAGTTTGAAGATGAAACCGGCTTTTCGGCATCGTGCCAAAACTTGCCATTCGAGAACTTGTTTGATCATTTACAAGCCAGTAAACAAAGCGCAGACGCATTTGCTTATATGCAAGGTTTAGCGATGTCAGAGTGGTCGCAAAGTCACGCTATTTATTTACAAATTATGATGGCCGCACAGGCACACAATAAGCTTGAAAACGGCTGGCATTTATACCCTCGCTTACACATCTTGGAGCGTGCGTTTAATCTAGCTGATAACAGCGAGACTAATTGGCAGGCACAAAAAGATGCACTTGGCTTTTCAAGCTACAGCTTGTCGGAGGCACAAAGCATAGGCAACAATGATTGGCTATTAATAGCGCTTTCAGAAGCAGCCGAGCTCGATTTGAGCAACTACTTCAGCATGTGGGGCATGGCAACGTCAGACAAAGCAAAACAGCAGGTTAAAGCAAAAAACTACACGGTATTAGGTGATGTTTACTATGCCTCATCTGCCACAGGTTATTGCACGACGTTAAATCAAACAGAGGTTGCAATTGATGGAGCTCAAAGCTGGCCTGAATAATACACCGCTTTGTTAAGTTGATTGGTATTTGTATTTAAAACGCCAGCGA
>NZ_JAKEVM010000099.1 GCF_022398475.1 Pseudoalteromonas shioyasakiensis
ATTGGTGACTGGTGCGGCGTATTAAGCATTGAGCTGTGGTTCTTTGAGTTCTTTAATTAATACGAGGCTAAAGGCGATCAAAGCAATGTTTGTAGTCACAGGATTAAACGCTTCTATTAAAAGTGCAGGTTGTAAAACAGCTACAAACAGCATTAGCCCAACTAAAGCAGCTATATTGAGAATATTGATTAAGATTGAACGATAGAAAATAAAAAACAGCACGGCAAATATAATTTCACCAATGCCAGCTGCTCGGGTAATAAGTGTTGAAATTTCAGCATTAAAACCAAAACTGGCTGTCATTTTTAGTTCAAGGGGGGCTATGTGAATAAGTTTTGGCATCAGCCCATGATAAAGCCAACTAAAGCTGATAATAAATCGAGCGATTTGAATCGTAGTTAAATGCTTCATCGGGTAAGTTTACTTTGTGTGCTCTGATATTCAGAGCACACAGTATAGCTTATAAGCTAGTAGGTTGACCGAAACGGTTCTCAGCTTCATCACCTGCTAAAAAGCCATTTTCGATTAACGCCCAGATACCACCAATAACTGGAACTAAGCCAATCAATACCCACCAACCTGATTTATTACGGTCATGCCAGCGCTTTACTTGAACCGCAAGCGAAACCCACATAAGTGGGATATAAAAGATTAGTGTGATCACAGAGATTGCTGTTTCATTACCACCTGTTAATAATGCAACTACGAACATAAAAACAAATGAAGCTACAATAATACCTAAGAAAGAATACCAATAGGTCTTACGAGGAATACGACCTTTAAAAGAAAACAAAATTTCTTTCATGCTTAAAGTGGTTGTTTCTGTTGATGCTGTAGCAAGGTTTGATTCTGGGGCTTGATATACGTTTTCTGACACTGTCATTTCCTTTGATATGTGTTGTAGCAAACAAATTAATCTAGTCTGCTGATTTATGTTGTTAATAGTGCTGAATTAAGCATGAATAAGATAACACAAAATGATTGGATTTGGGTACTAAGAAATTGCTGGTAAACTTTATGCCTATGAACGCTATAATTTAGAAAATGGGTCTGAAAGCAACTCAGCTTTGAAATAACTTATCGCATCTTCAACATCAGAGAATGTTTTTTGCTGAAACTTAACCCCTCGTTCGAAGTAAAAGACCTCAATATGACTCTTTGCGTCGTAAATACAATGCCCTTCAATTCTTGGTAAAGTATCAATCGCATAGGTTTCTCTTTTAATGCCTTTTTTTATTAAATACTGCTTTAGCTCAATAAACTCCTGACACATGTTAGCATTCACTTTATTAATATTATTTAATAACTTACTGAGTTGTCATGGTAAAAGCAAGTAACCTAAAGCCATATAAAAAGTACCCTTAGGTGTTTTTAATTAACTCGGTTGTTGCCAATATTTAGCATATAAATTTGGGTAGGTTTGTTTTAAAAACTTTGCTTTATCTTTAAAACGTTTACCTTTTGGTTGCTCAAGGCCTGATGGCACAAAGGGTAATTCGTCATCATTACGTTCTTCGTAAAGCATACCGGCAATTAAATCGTACTCATCTAAATACGGGTAAGGCTGTTCGTTTAAATGATAAACCGGCGTACACTCGGCAATTGAGTCCGGGTTTTCAAGCGCCTTTAAAAAAGCCTGTTCACCACGTGAAATAAGCCAACATAAAAACTCAGAAAAACCATAATCATCGTTACAACCGGCCATTACATAAGCGGCACCAAATAAGTCCCAGGTATAGGCTTTACGCATACGTAGGTTAAACTGCTTATCAAATTCCATCAGCTGTTCGTCAGATAAATCAGTCAGCTTTGCTTTTAATGCGTTACAAACAGACTCAGGCTCGGCAGTTTTGTCTTCGGCGGTCACGAGTTGCCAAAATTCATTTTCGCTTAAAACACTCATGATAAAATCTCTTTCACGCGCCCAACTTGACCATCATCAAGTTGAACTTTAATACCATGCGGGTGGTTTGGTGATTTAGTTAATATACGTGACACCACACCTTGAGTTAACTGACCTGTTCGTTGATCTTGTTTTAAAACAATGTTGACTTCGCAGCCAATTGAAATTTGTGAACGCGTAGGCACTGCCATTGCTATATCTCTTTCAATAATTTTTGCCGATTATAGCCATTTGCGGCTGGCTTACCAAATTAAACCTGTTTGATTGGGCTGTTTTTAAGCAGCGCCTTTGGCAATATCTCATTTAAACGTTTAGTGATTGCTTCAGCTTTGCCTTTTATTTGAAAGTCATAACCTTGGCCGTTGCCATCTAATATGACGGCTAAATAGTTATCAGCAACTTTCAGTTGCGTAATACGGCTTAATTCAAGAGTCTCTTCTTTATCGCCATAATAAACCTGCTTAACCGTTAAGCTTCTGTCTGTTGCCGTGAGTGTTTTACTAAGGGCTGATTTGGCAGCAAATTTCTCTGTTGAGCGGTAGGCCTGTACCATAAAACCGATTGCAAATATAAAACCGGTAAAACTTGAAATAGGTAATGAGTCTGATTGCAAGCTGTACACACCTATACAAATAAATAACATAGCAAGGGCTAGATTTAACCTAACCATCTGTTTAGGGGTTAAATTTACGTACATTATTATTCCTTTAAAAACGCAATTGCTTTTGCATTGATAGCGAAATCTATAGCGCTCAATTCTTTGATAATTAAACTGGAAATTAACTGGGTTTGCTCAGCGGTTATCGGCAGCTCTTTACAATAACAACTTACTTTTAGTGATTGCGGTAGCTTTTTTAGGTCAGCAGTATGCGTTAACCATGAAAATTCGTGTATTTGCTTTTTTGCTTGTTCGCACGCTTGTGTCAAAGCAACTCGAATAGCCTTATCTATACGTTTTTCAGTTTTAGTCATGTTCTGCTTGTTGTTTTTTAAATTCTTCGTAGCTGTCTTGCTGGCGCTTTACGCACTCATGGTACTCTTTATCTGCCATATGATTGCATTCACTTAAACGCGCCGATTGAATTTCATGATAACGGGCATCTGAGCTACAAGCAGATAAAAGCACTGCAACAGTCGCAATCACGGCCAGTTTTAAGGCATTAAAAAACATTAAATTTCCTTTATGTAGTTATACATTGGTGCTGCGTTTTCCTGTATATTGCGTGGGTTTAAATATTATTACCAAAGGGTTCTATATGATGTTGTCGCAGTTACAACAGCTGTTTCAGCGTATCGATAAAAGTAAAATTTTTCAATCATTTGTTATTGCTGTCATTGTTATTTCAGCGCTAACAGTGGGTGCACACACCTACTCTTTACATCCAACTGCTGAGCTTGCCTTACATTGGATGGACTTAGGTATCACGGTATTCTTTTTAGTTGAGCTCGTGATACGGTTTATCGCCAGTCGTGGTTTTAAAGACTTTTTCACCAAAGGTTGGAATATTTTCGATTTTATAATCGTGGTGGGAAGCCTTTACCCTGCAGCTGGCTCTACGATTTTTATCGCTCGATTACTGCGTATTTTCCGCGTGTTGCGACTTGTATCTATGATCCCAGAGCTTAGACTGCTGGTTAACTCGCTTTTAAAAGCCATTCCACAAATGGGCTATATTGCCCTGCTCATGTTCGTGATCTTCTATATTTATGCCGCCATGGGTAGCATGCTGTTTGCTGATATAAATCCAGTATTGTGGGGTGATGTGTCTATTTCTATGCTCACATTATTTAGGATTGCCACGTTTGAGGATTGGACCGATGTTATGTATGAAACTATGGCTGTGTATGAACTCAGCTGGATTTTCTACCTAACGTTTATCTTCTTAACAGCCTTTGTATTTTTAAACATGATGGTTGGTGCAATATTAGAAGTTATGTCTGAAGAGCATCGTAACGCCCGTGAAGAGCAAACATCTGATGCCGACATGCCAGCAACCAAAGGGCAAATTGCTCAGCTTCAAGCTGAAATGGCTGAACTAAAACAACTACTGAAAGAAAAGTAGAAAGTTTTTAGATAATAGCTTTTAGATATTAGGCGCTAGGACCTAGACACTAGCGCCTTTTTTACCCTCGCTTTTCTACCTTCCATGGTGGGTTTAAGCGGTTTTCTCCCGCCCAATACAATTTAATTTTATTCCCTGATGGGTCTTTTAAAATTGCTTCTGTCCATAAATAACGCTGGGCGGTTGGCGGCTGCTCAAAGCTAATTCCTTTTTCAACAAGGCTTGCGTAGAGCTCATCGAGCTGCTCATGTTCAAAATAAATTACCGCACTATTACTAAACTCTTCAGTTTCTAATGACAGCGAAAATGTGGCATCACCATCTGGGCATTGAAAGCGTGCGTAATGCGCGGTATCCACTATCTGAATCATTCCCAGTGTTAAGTAAAAAGCCACCGCTTCATTCATATCCTTTACAGGTAACGTCACCTGATTGAGGTTCATTTGCTACTCCCATGTAATGCTTTATTCGTTGCTTCAGCATATCGCGTTCATTAAATTAAGCAAAAGATATGTTATGAGTTAGCGAGTTGCGAGAGTAAAGTTAGCAAGTTAGCAAGTTAGCAAGCTACAAGGTGAAAGTTTCTAGGAGGCGTTTCAACGGCGAACAGGTAGCAGTGATTTTATACCGCGTCCCAGACCCTGATTCCTAGCGCCTAATGTTTTCTTTCGTAGGCGTGAAACTTGTTTCGCGCGTTTGTAGGTCGTGCTTTAGCGCGATTGAGGGGAAAGTTAGCAAGCTACAAGGTGAAGGTTTCTAGGATACGTTTCAACGCCGAACATCTAAATTCACGGCTAAAGCCGTTCCTACGGGATTCATCGTATAGGGGTGAAACTTGTTTCGCGCGTTGTAGGTCGTGCTTTAGCGCGATTGAGGGGAAAGTTAGCGAGTTACTAGAGTAAAGTTTGTAGGAGGCGCGTTTCAACGCCAAACATCTAAATTCACGGCTGAAGCCGTTCTTACACGAGTTCCATATGCAATATTGGAAATGGTTTGCCCATATCATCTAATGGCGAGCGTGAGGCAACTTTAAAACCCATATGCTGATAAAACCCCACTGCAAGTGGGTTTTGCTCATTAACATCTACTTTGTTGGCAGCTAATTGCTCAACCGCATAGTTCAAGAGTGTTTTACCTATCCCCATACCCCTTGCGGCATCTAAAATGAACAACATTTCTATTTTACACTCATGTACGCCAACGAAGCCTAAAATTGCCTGATGCTCATCCTTAATGCACTTTAAAGTCACATTAGGAAATGCCTGTTCAATAATAATTGGCTTAAAAAAAGCGATGTCGTCTTCAGTTATAAAATCATGGGTTGATCGAACTGAGTTTTCCCATACAGCGAGTAGCTCTGGATAATCTTGGGCGTTCACACTATCTATTTTCATTATTTGCCATTTTATAGGAGTTTTCGTGCCTTGTGTTCTCTAATCAAATAACAAAATGATTCGTTACACGCTTTAGTTATTTATTCCATTAAAGCATGCAAAGTATATGAAACAAAGTGTATTTTACACTTTAAATTTACCCACTAAATCAGTCAGTGTATTCGATAACAGGTTTAGTTTCTCTCCATTACCTCTTGCACTATCGGCAATTTCGCTTACATCGTCAGCCGCATTTTTAATTTCAACAACATTGCGGTTAATGTCTTCGGCTACATGCTGTTGCTCTTCTGCTGCGGTGGCAATTTGTGTATTTAAATCGCTAATATTGACGATAGACGCGGTTATTTCGCTAAATTGTTTCTGTGCTGAATGAGCTAGATCAACTGTTTTGTTTGTACGGTTTAAGCTGGTTGTCATCTCTTTTGACACTTGATCAGACATTTTACGTAACGTATCTAACTGACTTGCTATTTCTTCTGTTGATTCTGAGGTTCTTTGTGATAACGCACGCACCTCATCTGCAACTACCGCAAAACCTCGACCATGGTCGCCTGCCCTCGCCGCTTCAATTGCTGCATTTAAGGCTAACAAATTGGTTTGCTCTGCAATACCTCTTATCACGCTTAATATCGACATGATGTTTTCGCTTTCAGCGTCGAGTTGGTTTATATCTTGGGTTGCTTTGGTTATCACCTCAGACAAAGACACAACACTATCAACCGTTTCAGATATAACACTTTGCCCAAGTTCAGAAGCCTGTTGTGTTTGCGATGCAAGCTCGGCTGCATTGGCACAACTAGCAGATACTTCATTAGCAGTCGCTGCCATTTCATTAATTGCTGTGGCCGCCATTTCAAGGGCTTGTTGTTGCTGTGATGTTGAGCCAGATAATTGCGCCGCCTGTGATGATGTTTGCGCTGAGGTATCACTAACATTTTGCGCACAATCATTAATTTGCGTGACTAAATCCGATATTAGATTCAAAAATAAGTTAAAGCTGTTAGCCAGTTTGGCCGTTTCATCGCGTGTTTTAATCACTAAACGTTTAGTTAAATCACCACCACCTTGCGATATCTCGGTAAGACCATCACTTACTTCAACAATAGGTGCAGAAATTAATTTAGAAATATAGCTAGCAACTAAAATGAACACAGCAATCAAGATTGCACTGATGACTAAAATGGTAATCGTCATTGCGTTTGCAGCACTCATCACTTCAGATTTTTCAACTAAACCTATAAATTTCCAGCCTAGTTTTTGCGAGGTGTAAATATTTGCTAAGTAATCTTTGCCATTAATGTCGATTTCAAATTGCCCCTGATTATTCTCAGCGAGCTGTTTGTATTTTCCGTTATTGACTTGTGCTAACTGTTTAAACCTGTAATCAGCATTTTTAACGTCAACGAGTACATTGCCACTATCTTCAATCAACATTAAATAGCCAGTTTCACCAAGTTTAATGTTCGCAATAATATCGGTAAGGCCCTGCAAGGATACATCCATGCCCTGCACACCAATAAACTCTCCTGCTTGTTTAATCGCTTTAACAGTAGAAACAATTACCATGTCATCGGCTGCCCAATAATAGGCATTGGTTCTTACCGTTTTACCATCTGCTGCTTTGCCTGTTTCGTACCAAGGCCTCACTCTAGGGTCATAATTCGCTGTAACTTCCCCCTCTGGCCATTGAATATAACCGCCTTGCTCATTACCCATATAAATATATGCAAGTCCCGGGTGGGTGGCGCCAAAGTGATCAAACAAACTAAAGGCGTTTTGTTCGATGTTACTACCACTTAAATGATCAAGCTTTTCTGCACTAGGTGACTGCATATGGGTTTTAACACCTTGCTTGGCATCTAAGATAGCGGCATGGGAAGCAAGGTAATCGACGTTTTTTTCGATTTCGGCAAAAAACATACTGATACCATTATCGACTTGTCTTGCTTCTCTTTCACTAAGCTCGGCAAAACTATCGAGGGCTTGCTGTCTTGTTTGTGTAATTACAAGCACAGCGATGATAATGAGTGGCAGCGCAATGGCTGACGCAAAGGCGAGTTTTAATTTTTTTGAAATGTTCATAGCCAACTTCCAACTAAGCACTTAAGAAAATATAGTGAGGGCTTGGAAGTTCGGCAAATAATTAAGTGTTTATTTTTTCGGTGCAAAGTAGATTAGGATAAATAAAATCAATCAGTTTTACATATCTTCTAAGATTGCTTTAACTCGAAACTTACCGTCTCTAAATATGACATTTAGTTGACAGATACATGGAATGTACTAACTTTAGTTTTAGTAGTTAACATGCTTTTAACAAAGCAGTGCTTGATACTTTCCAACCAATTGGCAGCATTTGCGGGATGCAAATTAGCTGCCTATTCCTACTTCATGTTTAAGCATATAGCTAAGTAAGGCTTGGGCATCTGGGTGTTTATCTGATTTTAACCCTGTTACAACACCTTGTTGATCCGCTGCCGATTTATGCTGGCCTAACTTCTCTTTTGCCTGAATTGAATCAAGTTCGATTTTAATACCAACAATGCCACGAAGTAACTTGGCTTGATAATCAGCTGGCAATAAGCTGGTGTCGTTTAAAATACTTGGCTCGTATTGGCTAATTAACTCATCTAGGCAGGCTAAGGTGTTTTCATGATTGAGGTATTCTACTTTGCCCTTGGCATGCACCGCAGCGTAGTTCCAAGTCGATACAGCTGGCTTCTCACTATACCAAGTGGGAGATATATAACTATGCGGGCCGTTAAAAACCACTAATACACTGGTACCTTGCAAGCTTTTGCCGTGACTATTAGACCGTGACACATGACCATATAAGGTACCAAACTCGCCCTCATCGGGCTTATAAACTAAAGGTAAATGAGTTGCCTCAAACTCACTATCAACCATCAGTGCAAAGCTGTAGGTTTTAATGAACTGCGATACTCGCTCTGGTGTCATTTTCCATTTATTAGGGGTGTGCATTACTGTCCTTTAGTGCTAAAAAAGGCCAGCAAACTGCTAGCCTTAATATTGAGTTGTGTGATTAATGTTGACCATCAACAATAATGCGTAACATACGACGAAGTGGCTCAGCTGCACCCCATAACAATTGGTCACCAACCGTAAACGCACTGATATACTCTGGGCCCATCGCTAATTTACGAATACGACCTACCGGAATAGACAACGTGCCAGTTACTTTTACAGGGGTTAAATCTGTAGCTGAAATGTCACGATCATTCGGGATCACTTTTACCCACTCATTGTGAGAAGCAAGAATTTCTTCAATTTTCTCAACGCTAATGTCTTTGCGCAGCTTAATTGTCATCGCTTGTGAGTGACAACGCATTGCGCCAATGCGAACACATAAACCATCAACAGGGACAGGTTGTTCGCTGCTACCTAAAATTTTGTTTGCTTCAACTTGCGCTTTCCACTCTTCTTTACTTTGACCGCTTGGCATTGGTACATCAATCCAAGGGATAAGGCTACCGGCTAGAGGCACACCAAACTGGTCTTGCGGTAAATCGCTTGAGGCAATTTTTTCGGTGACTAACTTATCAATCTCAAGAATCGCAGCATTTGGATCTGCAAGCTTGTCAGCAACGGTTTCGTGAATTGCACCCATTTGCGCAATTAACTCTTTCATGTTGCGTGCGCCTGCACCAGAAGCCGCTTGATATGTCATTGGGCTTACCCATTCAATCAAGTCTTGTTCAAATAAACCGCCTAGGGCTAATAGCATAAGTGATACGGTACAGTTACCGCCCACATAGGTTTTAACACCTTGCTCTAAGCCCGCACTGATAACGTCTTTATTTACCGGATCTAGCACAATAATACTGTCGTCACTCATACGCAGTGCCGATGCCGCATCAATCCAGTAACCTTGCCAACCTGATTCACGTAATTGCGGGTAAACGGCTTTGGTATAGTCACCGCCTTGGCAAGTAACAATAATATCCATCTTCGCAAGCTCAGCGATATCATTGGCATCTAAAAGCGGTTTAGCAGGGCCAGCAAGATCAGGGCCTAATTGACCGGTTTGTGAGGTGGTGAAAAAAGTCGTGTCGATATTAGAAAAATCATTTTCTTGCTGCATACGTTCTAATAACACAGAGCCAACCATGCCCCGCCAACCGACTAATCCTACTTTTTTCATTGTTTGTTCCACTGTTTGATTCATTCAAATTACCTAAACTGTTAAAAATTAAAGTCCATTGCGTGAGAGTTTAATTTTTACAGAAGTAATCTAGCATTGCGGCCTTAGCAAAACCAGCGCTAACCGAGTAACATCAAAATTTTTCATCTTAGCATTGGGCAAGCGTCTGGTAGCACCATGTTTAGCGCGCCAGCGTGCACTTCAAAACGCTGTTGTTTTGAGGTGATTGGCTCGCCATCTAAGTTTATTGGCATTTCTGTTTGTGTTTGCCATTCAAGCCAAGGCACTTGAAAGCGTTTTACCCATTGTTGTGATGAATTAGGATAGTTACTTAGCTCTTCGATAACCGCTGGTACATCTGAAATTGCAAATGATGTAAACGCCACTAAATCAACCAAGCCATCATTTATGTACGCATGTGGCGCAAGTGGCTGGCCACCGCCCGCTTGGCGGCCATTACATACGGCAGCGGCAATAATATCGCCCGAAGTACGTTCACCATCAGGCAGCGTTAACTCGCCACTGTAAGGTACAAAACTCAGCGCTTGTACAAGACCAGCCAAGGTATACGCCCCACCACCGAGTAAGTTTTTCAGTGCAGGCGGTGTGGTTGCGGTAATTTTTGCCCCAAAGCCAGCACTGGCTACGTTCACAAAATAACGCTTATCAACCTCTACCGTATCAATTGCATGCGGCTGACCATCTGCGGCAAGTTTCAGTGCTGGCAAGTACCCGTGAGGAATATTAGCGGCTGTAGCAAAATCATTCGCTGTGCCCATAGGTACAATTGCAAGCTCTAAACGTTGTGACTTTTCCAGTTTCATTAATGCATTAACGGCTTCATTAACGGTGCCATCACCACCAGCTACTACAACACGTTTTACACCCTCTGCCACGGCTTCATTGATAAAGCGCTCAATGTCACCGCCTTCATAGGTAACACGCACCGCAAGTTGCTGACTAGTTCGAAATTGACCGATGGCGTCACGAAGCTGCTCATCAGCCGCTTTTTTGCCATTTATAATTAACCGTAAGTCCATTTTAAATCCCTGTTTTAACACTTAGAACTACCATAACACGCAATGGTTTATAGACAATACAGAAACAAAAAAGCCCTGCTAGTGCAGGGCTAAATCAACGTTAGGATTTATTATTGTATCCTTCCTTGGTCAGAGATTTAAAACTGATATTTGTACTCAATTGAGAACTCAGTGCCTTTCTCTTTAGAGCGAGTTAAGGTACCCGCTGACTCTATTTCAGATTTTGCGCCCAAAATATTCGTCACTTTAAACTTCAAGCTTGAGTTGAAATCAGGGAAATAGGTGTAGTTAAAGTCTAGAGAGTGGAAAGGTTGCTCCATCCAATCTTCTTGACCTTCAATGCCAGGAATTATAATCCGCTCACCAAATACGTTATAGATTAGCGTTGAAGCATGTTGCCCACTAGGTGCGTCATAGCCTAACTGCATGTTTACAACATATTTTGAGTGACCCGTCATGCGACGTGTTGTATTTGTAACCGCTGCAGAAACCCCTGTTTGTTCAACAATCGCCTGACGGTCCATGTTGATTTCTGAGTCACTTAAAGTCACGTTACCTGTCATGAATACGTCTTGCCAGAATCCACCTAAGAAAGCGAAATCTTTCAGGTATTCAAATTCAACACCAGCAACATAGCCATCTTCTGCATTAGCAATACGTACCAGAGGTGGACCATCTTGTGCAGGTGATTGAACAGACTCAATTGGGTCAACCATGTCTTTATAGAACACACCAACAGAGAAGTTCTCGCCCGTATCAAAATAGTTTTCCCAGCGGAAATCATAGTTTTTGATTTGGGTTGTACGTAGACCTGGCGTACCACCTACAGGGTATTCTGTAAGCGGATCGATGTAAGTTGCGTCAGAAATCTCACGTAAATCTGGGCGAACAACAGTTTCACCATAGCTTAAGCGCCATTGCGTTTCGTCACTTTGTACATAAGTTAATGCAAGTGCGCTATAAACGTCGTCTTCACGGAATGCGAGCTGATCTAACTCATCATAATCGATAGAAGATGCAAGGCCACCAGTAAATGGGTCAAGAGGAACAGATACTTGACGGAAATCTTCCCAACGTAAACCACCGGTAATACGCCATGTGTTATTGAAGAAGAAATCAGCTTCGAAGTAGTATGCATCCACTTTCTGCGCTGACTTATAGTCATCGCCTGAAACCGTTGTGTCGTTTAAGATTGGCTGCGTTAGTGACGCGTTTGTAAGTACATCATCAGATAAAATGGTGTTTAACTCATTTCCGTTTAAGTCAACATCTGAGAATGCACGTGTATTGATATCAAAACGACGGTTAGTTGCTGAACGCTCTTTAGAGATAAAGTCGGCACCTGATTTAAGCTCAACATCCACGCCATCTAGCATAATAGGCAACGTAAAGTTAAAACCGTAGTTCTCTACTTCATCATCCAAATCTTGGAAAGTGTAACGTGCAGCTGTTGTTGCATTGGTTAATGCGCTTTCGTTTACTGTATCGTAAAACCCATCTTCGTTAGCATCAGTAACAATGAAACGAGTTTCCATGTTACCTGGTGCGTAACGGTTTGAGCGACCAATTGAATACTTCCAGTCAAAACCCGCGTAATTCAACCAATCAAAAGTATGCATACCTTTTAACTGATTAACGATCAGCTCACGCTCTTCATAACGAACATCGTACGAGCGTACACGCTTGTTGTCTGAGGTATTGTTGTTTTGGTCAATACCTAAACGGTCTGAAATTTTATCTTCAGTATCACGTAGGATTAATGCTGTGTAGTCAATTTTATGCGCTTTGTCATACTCAACACCAACCGTAACCATTCCTGATGTCTTAACCGTGTGTTCTGTACTTAGTACTTGGTCATAACCACGGATCATGGTTGTTGAGTTTTCACCAATCAAGAAACCTTGACCTTGATACTCATCTGAAACAACGTGTTTATTATCGTAGCTAAGCGACGATAAGAAACCGTAGCGCCATTTATCCGATTCAAAGCTGTTACCTAACGTGGCAGTGAACTTTGTATTTGGATCAACCTTTGCTGATTTTGGATCATAATCGCGATTTAACGACAGTGCTAAAGCACGGCTTTGCTCAGGTGTTAAATCATCAAGCGATTGACCACTTTGGTATACATCAAGGATAGGACGCGGAATTTCGCGTGTGCCATCGTCAACACCGTACCAGTCATCCGAACCACCGTTGTATTCAAGACCATCATCAAAGTTATTGTTGTTATAACCAAGCTGACCCGTCACATCAAATACAAACTGATCAGGAATTGATTTCAAGCGAATATCAACGTTACCACCACCAAAAGATGCTGGCATTGACGGTGAATATGATTTTTGTACTGATAAGCTTTCGATAATACCTGATGGAAATAAATCCAGTGGTAATACAGAACGCGTTGGATCTGGGCTTGGTACAGCAGAATTATTTAACTGTGTACTTGAATATCGTTCACCTAGACCACGTACATAAATAAACTTACCATCAACAAGTGTTAAACCTGTTACACGGCGTAGCGCTGCAGCAGCGTCACTATCACCACTACGTGAAATTTGCTCTGCACCCATAATATCAGCAACGAATGCTTGCTGTTTACGCTCTTCTAGAACAGCTGTTGCAGTGCCTTTTAAACGACTTGCACTTACAACAACTTCTTCAAGAACAGCTTCTTCGTCTGCTTCAGCTGCGTGTGCTGAGACACTCAATCCGCATAAGATAGCTGCGCTTAGTGCTGTTAAGCTGAACTGTTTTGAATATTGTTTCATGTTTACCTCTATCTGAAATAAGTTACAGAAAGTTGTTTAAAGGTGCTAAACACGTTGTTTAGCACCTCGCTTACTGTGTTATTCCAGACCTACTGTCCAACCTTCAGTCCAGTTGTTATCAGCAGATACTGCACCAATGTGCGTTGTTGTATCGAAGAAACCGTCGATTGCTTTAACGTCTGTCGCTGTTGTTGTATCGATAGTGAAGATACCATTTACAACTTGCGTTTGACCTGTAGCAACTAAGTTACCTAATGTGTTTGTCCACCAGTTTTCAACACTGAAATCTACACCACTTGGGTCTTTGAAGTTTTCAGAACATGCAATCACTGATGATTTAATCATTAAGGTACCATCTTGAGCATTCTTAACTGTTTCACTTTCACCTGAAGCAGCACCTTCAATCTCTAGACATTCGCCCATACCTTCAGGGCCCGTTACGATTGCGTTATAGATTTGCGCACCCGTACCTTCACGGAAGTACATACCTTCTGAGTCATCTTCACCATCAAAGGTATTACCGATGATTGTTAAGTTAGCAATTGTTGGGTTTGACTTAGGTGTTTTAGACGGTGTAGAACCATCGTTGTCTGCTTCAATACCACGGTTCGCGTCTGAGTTATCAGCTGCTTGCTTAACAAGAATGTGCTGCATTTTACCTTGGAAACCATTGTCCCAGTCGATGCTGTCATCTTGAATGCTTGTTAGTACTAAGTACTTCGCTTGAACGTTACCACCGAAGAACTCAACACCGTCATCCGCATTTTGGTGTACTTGTACATACTCAACAGTTGTACCAGAACCAACACCACCGAACGTGATACCGTTTAATTCGTTATCTGGTGCGATTTCGTACCCACCATTCATCACACGAACATAACGCAGTGTACCTGAGTTATCCGTTGTATCAGTACCACCGAACACCGCACCTGACTCAACACCTTCAACTTGAAGTGCACAATCACCTTCTGCTGGACACTTGTTTGATGGTGCGTTACCAAGAAGTACTAAACCACCCCATTGACCAGCGGCTGTAGTACCACCCATCACATCTTGGCTTGAAGTGAACGAGATTGGCTCATCTTTAGTACCGTTAGCATTAATTTTTGAACCACGGCTAATTACTAAGTAATCATCACCTGTACGGCCATATACTGTTACGCCTGGCTCGATTGTTAAAGTAGCTGAATCTGCATTATCTTCACCTACAAATACTGCGCCGCTTAATGCGTAGTAGTTACCCGCAGTAAGAGTTAAATCAGCGGTGATACGACCAGACACTTCACATGTTGTTGTGCTGCCATCAACTGGAGAAATTGACGTTGTACCTGATGGACAACCTGCTACTGCTGGTGGTGCAGTTACTTCACCGCCACCGTAACCAAATGCCCAACCTTCACGCCAGTCATCTGAATCATTCAGTGCACCAACAAAGTCAACTGTATCGAAGAACGCATCAACAGTATTTGCTACATCTTGGCCCGCGCCTAGTAATGGAGAACCTGCAATTGGTTGACCGTTTGCACCAAGCATTGGCTTATCATTGATTACGTTACCAGATTGTGCTGTAAACCACGTTTCAAGCTCTAGTAATGAATTGCCGCTACCATCAACTGGGTTTTTGAAGTTTTCGCCATTAGTACACGACATGAATGTGTTTTGAATTAAGATAGTACCATCGTTAGCGTTATTAACTGTTTCGCTTACACCGTCTTCAGCACCTTCAATTTCTAAACACTCACCCATTTCGTCAGAGCCAGTGATCACAGAGTTGTAAAGGTGTAAACCTGTACCTTCACGAAGGTAGATACCCTCAGCATCGTCTTCACCGTCGAAGTTGTTGCCGATGATTGTTAAGTTAGAGATGATTGGTAATGATTTTGGTTCTTTAGAAGGTGTGCTACCGTCGTTATCTGCTTCGATACCACGGTTTGCATCTGTTGAATCTGGATCTTGTTCAACGTAAACGAATTGCATTTTACCTTGGTAACCATTGTCCCAGTCGATGCTATCGTCGTCGATGCTTGTTAATACAACGTGCTTCAGATTTACCGCACCACCGAAGAATTCAACACCATCATCTGAGTTGTTGTGAACTTGTAAGTACTCAACCGTTGTACCAGAACCAACAGCACCAAATGTAATACCATTTAGTTCATTATCTGGGGCAATTTCATAACCAGCATTTTTAACAACAACGTACTTTAAAGTACCAGAACTATCTGTATTGTCTGTACCGCCGAATACAGCACCAGATTCAACACCTTCAACTTGAAGAGCACAATCGCCTTCAGCAGGACACTTATTAGAGATACCGTTACCAAGAAGCACCATACCGCCCCATTGGCCTGCAGATGTTTCTTCACCAACTACGTCTTGCTTAGAAGTAAAGATGATAGGGTCGTTTTTAGTACCTGTAGCTTCAATTTTAGAGTCACGGCTAACAACTAGGTAATCAGAACCGCTGTTACCGAATACTACCGCACCCGCTTCAATTGTTAACGTTGCACTGTCTGCTTTATCGTTACCAACGAATACAGCACCATCAAGCGCCCAAAATGCGTCTGTTGATAATGTTGTATCTTCAGTGATTACGCCTGAAAGAACTTGTACTGTCACATCACGACCTAATGCAGCAGACACTTCGTTCGAAAGACTTTGGCTGTATACACCCGGTAACTCTTCAGTTGTTGGTGGTGTAGTTGGGTTAGTAGGTGTAGTTGGTTGCTCAACTGTTTCTTCTACGTTGATGTTGATATCACCACCGCCACAACCTGCTAGTGAGATTGCTGTAGCTACAAGACTAACCTTGAATAAGCCAGATAATTTCATTGTTCACTCCGTTAAGATAGATATTTAATTATTGTGTTAGCGCATAAACTCAAGTCACCAAAAAGCACTGAAACTTAATGCTTTTGGGTCACTTGAGTTTTAAACTGCGACTACCTTACGGGAGCTGTATGACAAACTAGTTACACTTTAATAA